>JAEWCK010000278.1 GCA_023390675.1 Pseudomonadota bacterium | reverse complement strand
GTCTTCCTCTCGCACCGCCTTGCGCTCCCCCTCGTCTCGGTCGATCACTCCGCGAAGATCGCCGAGTTCGGCGCCGCGCTCGTCCCCGTCCTCGCCGCGCGCACGCATGCCGGAGACCGCGTGCTGCTCGTCGAGGACATCAACGACAGCGGCAAGACGATCGGCGAGATCCGCGCGATGCTCGCCGCCGGGGGCGCGCTGCCCGACCAGCTCCGCATCGCCGTCCTGCTCGACAATATCCGCTCCTCGCAGCGCGTCGACTACGCCTTCCGCACGATCGACCGCGACGTCCAGAAGGACTGGTTCGTCTTCCCTTGGGAGGCGATGGCCTCGCCCGAATCGCTCGCCGCCGACGCGCTCGAAATCCCCGAGCGGATCGCGTGAGCGTTCAGCCCCGGTCAATCGCGAATATGCCACGCTTCGCAGCGGACCCATTCGGGGCCTGCACGCGTTCGTTGCTGCAATAGCCTGCCCCAACGACAAGCACCTAACTGGAGGAATCCATGTCCAAAATCAGCCTGAGGCGTCCGCGCTTCGCTGTGCTGGCCGCCGCCCTTGCCGCCAGCGCGGCGCTGAGCGGCTGCATGACCGCCACGCCATATCAGCCCGCCACCGCCTCCGCCTCGCGCACCGGCTATTGGGACGAGCAGATCGAATCGAACCGCTTCCGCGTCTCGTTCGCCGGCAACAGCCTCACGTCGCGCGAAACGGTCGAGCGCTATCTGCTCTATCGCGCCGCCGAGCTCACCGTGCAGAACGGCTTCGACAATTTCACGCTCGTTGACCGCAACACCGAGCGCCACACCACCACCTATCGCGAGCCGACCGCCTGGGGCCCCGGCCCCTGGGGCTATTGGAGCCCCTCGTGGCGCTTCTATCGCGGGCGGCGCTGGGGCTGGCGCTATTACGACCCCTTCTGGGACGATCCCTTCTGGAACGACCGCAGCTGGGACTATCGCACCGTCGACAAATATGAGGCGAGCGCCGAGATCGTGATGGGCAAGGGCCGCAAGCCCGACAACGTCCGCGCCTTCGACGCGCACGAGGTGCTCAGCCGCCTCGGCCCCTCGATCCAGATGCCGCAGCAGCGCTGACGCAAAAAAATCCTCCCCAGCCAGGGGGAGGTGGCGCCGAAGGCGTCGGAAGGGGAGGACGGCTGCCAATTGGCGGCGTGCCTCCTCCCCCTTCCGTCAGCTGCGCTGACACCTCCCCCCTTGGCGGGGGAGGATTTTCCTTTACGCCACCTGCCCGTGGCAGTGCTTGTACTTGCGCCCCGATCCGCACGGGCACGGCGCGTTGCGGCTCACCAGCCCCTCCCACTGCGCCGGATCGCTCCCCAGCTCCTCGGCAGAAGGCTGCGGGATGCCCATCTGCGGCAGCCGCGTCGTCACGACCCCCGCCGCGCCGCCGTCATAATCGAAGCTGTCGTCGTCGCCGCTCAGCGGATCGATATGCGTGGTCAGGAAGTCGGGCAGCTCGGGCAGGTCCTGCGGCGGCGCCATCCGGAACTGCGCGAAGGCGATCGTCCGCGTCACGTCCTCGCGGATCTGGTCGAGCATCCGCTGGAACAGCGCGAACGCCTCGTGCTTGTACTCGTTGATCGGCGTCTTCTGCGCGTACGCCCGCAAGTGGATCACCTGCCTGAGCGCGTCGAGCATGCCGAGATGCTCCTTCCAGTGATGGTCGAGATTCTGGAGCAGGATCGACTTCTCGATCTGGCGCCACGTCTCGGGCTCGAGCTCGGCGGCCTTGGCCTCGACCAACGCATCGGCCGCGGCGCGCACGCGCTCCTCGACCATCTCGGGCTCGATCGCCTCCTCGGTCCGGATCCATTCGTCGACCGGGGCCTCGACATTGAGCGTGCCTGCGATCTTCTCCTTCAGCCCCTCGACGTCCCATTGCTCGGGATAGCTGTTGTGCGGGCAGAACTCGCCGACGATCGAATTGACCGTCTCGGCGCGCATGTCGACCACCACGTCGCCCACCGTTTCGGCGTCCATGATGTCGGCGCGCTGCTCGTAGATCACCTTGCGCTGGTCGTTCATGACGTCGTCATACTCGACCACCTGCTTGCGGATGTCGTAGTTGCGCGCCTCGACCTTCTTCTGCGCGGTCTCGATCGCCTTGGAGAGCCAGGGCGATCCGATCGCCTCGCCGTCGGGGATGTTCGATCGCATCATCCGCGCGAACAGCGTGTTCGATCCGAAGATGCGCAGCAGATCGTCGTCGAGGCTCAGGTAGAAGCGGCTGAGCCCCGGATCGCCCTGGCGCCCCGAACGGCCGCGCAGCTGGTTGTCGATGCGGCGGCTCTCGTGGCGCTCGGTGCCGAGCACGAACAGCCCGCCCGCCTCGCGCACGCGCTCCTTCTCGGCGGCGATCTCGGCCTTGATCTGCTCGATCGCGGCGTCCTTGGCCGGCCCGTCCTCCATGCCGGAAAGCTCGTCATGGACGCGGAACTCGAGGTTGCCGCCCAGCTGGATGTCGGTGCCGCGGCCCGCCATGTTGGTCGCGATCGTCACGGCGCCCAGCCGCCCCGCCTGCGCCACGATATGCGCCTCGCTCTCGTGGTGGCGGGCATTGAGCACGGCGTGCTCGACGCCTTCCTTGGTCAGGAACTCGGAGAGCATCTCGCTCTTCTCGATCGAGACGGTGCCCACCAGCACCGGCTGGCCCTTGGCCGAATGGACCTTGATCTTCTTCGCGATCGCCCGGAACTTCTCGTCGAGCGTCTTGTAGAACTCGTCCTCCTCGTCGACGCGCTGCACCGGCAGGTTGGTCGGGATGGTGACGACGTTCATCTTGTAGATGTCGAAGAATTCGGCCGCCTCGGTCGCCGCCGTGCCGGTCATGCCCGAAAGCTTGGGATACATGCGGAAATAGTTCTGGAAGGTGATCGAGGCGAGCGTCTGGTTCTCGGGCTCGATCTGCACGCCTTCCTTGGCCTCCACCGCCTGGTGCAGGCCGTCGGACCAGCGCCGCCCGTCCATCATGCGACCGGTGAACTCGTCGATGATGACGACCTTGCCGTCCTTCACGATGTAATCGATGTCGCGCTTGAACATCACGTTCGCGCGCAGCGCCTGGTTGAGGTGGTGCACCACCTGGGTGTTCTCGAAGTCGTAGAGGTTCGCGCCGACCAGCAGCCCCGCGCCTTCCAGCATCCGCTCGATCTTCTCGGTGCCGTCCTCGGTCAGCACGATGTTGCGCTGCTTCTCGTCCTTCTCGTAATCGGCCGGATCGAGCTGCTTCACGATCGCGTCGACGCCCATATAGAGCTCGGACTTGTCGTCGGTGGGCCCCGAGATGATCAGCGGCGTGCGCGCCTCGTCGATCAGGATCGAGTCGACTTCGTCGACGATCGCGAAGTTGAACGGCCGCTGCGTCATCGACGCGCGGTCGTACTTCATGTTGTCGCGCAGATAGTCGAAGCCGAACTCGTTGTTGGTGCCGTAGGTGATGTCCGAGCCATAGGCCTCGCGGCGCTCCTGGTCGGTCAGGTTCGGCACGATCACGCCCACGGTGAGCCCGAGGAACTTGTAGATCTGCCCCATCCAGTCGGCGTCGCGCCGCGCGAGATAGTCGTTGACCGTGACGACATGGACGCCCTCGCCGGGCAGCGCGTTGAGATAGGTCGCGAGCGTCGCGACCAGCGTCTTGCCTTCGCCGGTACGCATCTCGGCGATCTCGCCGCGATGGAGCACGATACCGCCCACCATCTGCACGTCGTAATGCCGCTGGCCGAGCACGCGCTTCGCCGCCTCGCGCACCGTGGCGAAGGCCTCGGGAAGCAGGTTGTCGAGCTTTTCGCCGTTCGCGAGCCGCTCGCGGAACTTGACCGTCTGCGCCGCGAGCTCGTCGTCGGCCATCGCCGAGATCGCCGGCTCGAAGCCGTTGATCTTCTGCACGATGCCGCCGAGCGACTTCACATAGCGTTCGTTCGAGGACCCGAAGAGAGTCTTGGCAATGCCGCCGAGCATAGGAATTTCCTGAATATCTGGGAGTTGCGAGGCGGGCGCGCCGCCAGGGGCGTCACCCGCGAATGTGCGAAAAAACGAAAGGCTGCGCGGCTACGCTCGGCGCGCCGCGGCGGGGCTCATTCCAGCCGGCGCTCGAACGGGAAATAGAGCGAAGAAAGCGGCGCGGCCTGCACGATGGGCCACGCCACCGCCGCCAGCCCCACCGCCTCGGCCAGCGCCGTCTGCGGCACCGCGCAGCGCGCAGGCTGCGCCACCGCCTCGGCCACCTCGGCCGCACGGACCACCGCGACGCCCTCGATCTGCCGCACCCCACGATCGGCCGCACCGACGCCGGTGAGGCTCGCGAGAAAGGCAGTGAGGAGAAGCAGCAGGTCCAATGTGCAATCCGGTCGGTCCGCCCACCAACGGGCGTGAACGCGCGACATAGTAAGTCCGCGCCGCTTCGTCCAACCGAAATCGAAACCCGCTGCCCCCCGTCATTCCCCGCGAAAGCGACGACCCAGCTTCTTCACATCTGCAACCATGGTCTCCTGGACACTGCTGTCCCAGCATGCAGCACGGATGGACGGAGCGATCCATGCGCGCACGGCTTTCGAAATCCTAAGGCGCTTTTCCCGGCCCCATTGCGGCGATCAGCGCGGCCGGATCGCCGTCGGTCGCCCCGCTCCATATCCATTCCACTTTGTGTCGCTTGCCATCACCGACGAAGCTGACCGGCTGGGGACAATGCGCCGGGTCATAGGCTCCGCGCGGCAGGTCGTGATCGAACAACGTGCAGCTGAGGATCGCGCCCTTTTCGTCGACATCCATCACTGCGCGCCAGACGAACGCGGTCTTGAGCCCGGCAGGATAGACGTTCCCGCCGGCAACCCGCACGCCGTCGACGACCAATTCGTTGCGATTGACCGCGTTCACCGTTTTGTTCGCGCCGCCGGCGACTTGCTTCAGCTTGTCGGGACCTGCGGCGCGCATGACTCCGCACATGCTCGCATCGTCGGCGGGCGCCAGTCTCCCCGCCGCCTCGTGACGGCAGGAAAGCAGCGTGCCATCAGGCGCGACCGAGAAATTCGCGCTCAACGTCCACGGCGCCGTCTGCGGCAGCATCCAGTTGATTCGACTCCTCCAGTTCGCCGTGGCGGGCTTGCCTTGCGGATCGGCCGCCGGAGTGAAGCGGGCCCGCTGCTTCAGCAGATCGCAAGTCGCCTGATCCAGTGCCGGGCTTACGGGTCCGGTGATCTCGCAATCCTGCACCGTGCCGTCCGGCCCCACGACCAGCCGAAACGAGACGAGGCCCTGCTCCCGGTTGCGCAGCGCCGCCGCGGGATAATCGGCCGGCGTCACCCAGCTCGCGGGCTCGCCGATCGGCGCCACTTTCTTCCAGCCCGAGTCCTGCACGCCGCCGCTCAGCCCCTTCGAAGGATAGTCGCTCGACGTAACCCAGGTCTGCGGCGAGGTGCGCGGGCGCAGGCGCGTGCCCGTCCAAGGGGCTTGAGCTTCCTGCCCCGCCAGCACCAACGTCAATGCCAGCACGCTCATTTCCGTCCTCCCGGCGCGACGCCGCGCACCACCAGCACTTCGGTCACGACGTGACGATCGGGGCCTTGCCGATCGGGCAGCACGGGATAGGTCCATAGCGGCGCGCAGATATCGACATATCGCGGCAGTACGCGCTCGCCCCGCACGTTGGATGCAGTGCAGCCGCGCACGAAGCCGTCGGCGCCTACGGTCAGCGCCGAACGGCGGCCGAACAGGGTCTCGCCCACCGGCATCGCAAAGCCGCGCGGCAGCGCCTGTCCCTCGATCCGGTGCGTCTCGGCGATCGTCACCATCACCGGGGCGGTCGAGCCCGCCGCAAGCAAGGCGATCTCGGGGAACAGCGTTACGGCCATATCGTCGCAGGCATTCTTGCCGGTCGGCACCGGTCCGAACTTGCTGACCTTGCAGTCGACTCCGCTCAAGCCGGGCCCAACCGTCACGCGCGTCAGCCGTGCCCAGCTCTGCATCGCGATCGTTCCCGCGCCGGGCAACTCCCAGCGAAACCGCGACCTGAACTGTGCGGGGATCGTCTTCCCGGCCGCGTCCACGGCCGGATAGAAGCGCGCCCGGCGCAGGAGCAATGCGCACGCGGTCGAATCGAGTACCGGCCAGCCCGACGACCCCGTGATCGTGCACGCGGTGGTGCGCCCCTCGGCATCGATGTCGAGCGCGAAGCCGACCGAGCCTTGCTGATTCTCGCGCAGCGCCACTGGCGGATAGTCGTCGGGGGAAACCCAGGCGTTCAGAGTCTCCCGTGGCGCCACGCGCGAAAGCGGAGGCCTTTTGGGGAGCGGGTCCGCCGTCGCCGGCGTCGCTTGCGTGACCGGCGCGGTCTGGAATGCCAGCGCGAGCGCAACTATCGTCAGCGGCACGATTTTCCCCCTTCACGCCAATCTCGCAGAGCGGCGGTGGCGTTGCAACGGGGGAGCCGCCTCTTGCACCCGCGTGCGGGGCGTTTCATGGGCGCTGCATGGCCACCGAACGTTCCCCGCTCGCGCTCCCCTTCCCCGCGCTCCCCGCCGTCCCGGGCGTGACGCTCCGCGTCGCCCGCGCGCGCTACAAGACGTGGGAT
>JAEWCK010000291.1 GCA_023390675.1 Pseudomonadota bacterium | reverse complement strand
CGCCGGGGGCGGGCCATTTCGCGCGCATAAGGACATTTAACCTCCCCGCGCTATAAGCCCGCGCCATGCTGCGCGTGCTTGTCCTGTCGACGCTGTTCCCCGATGCGTCGCGCCCCAATTTCGGTATTTTCGTCGAGCAACAGACGCTCGGTCTGGCGAAACGCGGCGACGCGCAGGTGAAGGTCGTGGCGCCGCTCGGCCTGCCGCCTTGGCCGCTCCGCATCTTGCCGCGCTATGCGCCGCTTGCCGCGCTACCACGCCGCGAGACGTGGAAGGGCCTCGACGTCTATCGCCCGCGTTTCCTCAACCTCCCCGGCACCGGCGGACGCTTCCACGGCCGCATGCTCGCCGCTGCGCTGACGCCGCTACTCGAGCGCATCCGCCGCGACTTCCCCTTCGAGGTGATCTCGGCGGAGTTTTTCTTTCCCGACGGCGTCGCCGCCGCCCGGCTTGCCAGGCGCTTCGACGTTCCCTTCGCCATCAAAGCGCGCGGATCGGACATCCATCGTTGGGCGCACCGCAAGGCGACTGCCGCCCAGATCGTCGCCGCGGGCTGCGCCGCCGACGGCCGGCTGGCAGTCAGCGAACCGATGCGACGCGATATGATCGCGCTCGGCATGCCCGCCGAGCGGACCGACGTCGTCCTCACCGGCGTCGACCTCACGCGCTTCGCGCCGCGCGACCGTGCCCAAGCCAAGGCCGCTCTCGGCGTTACCGGCCCGCTGATCCTCTCGGTCGGCGCGCTCATTCCGATCAAGGGACACGACATCGTCATCGACGCGGTCGCCGCGATTCCCGGCGCCAATCTGTGGATCGCCGGCATGGGCCCCGAACGCGCACGGCTCGCGGCGCGGATCGCACGTCTCGGGGTCGGCGATCGCATCCGCCTGCTCGGCTCGGTGCTCCACGCCGATCTGCCGCCGATGCTCGCTGCCGCCGATGCGATGGCGCTCGCGTCGGAGCGCGAAGGACTAGCCAATGCGTGGGTCGAGGCGCTGGCGAGCGGCACCCCGGTGGTGATCCCCGATGTCGGCGGCGCGCGCCAGGTCGTCACCAGCCCCGCCGCGGGCCGGATCGTCGCGCGCACGGCCCCGGCCTTCACCGAGGCGCTGGCGGCGATCATCGCCGACCCGCCCGATCCGGTCGCGGTCCGCCGCGCCGCCGAGCCTTTCACCTGGACTGCCAATAGCGAGCATCTCCACGCCTTCCTGTCGCAGCTGGTGGCAGCACGAAACGGGCGTTGACTAGCCCTGCGCACTCCATGACATTGGTATGACTCCCAAGGAGACGATCGATGGCCGGCAAGAAGGAAAAGAAACCGGGCGAGAAGAAAGCCTCGCTGCTGCCCAAGAGCATCGCGGGCATGAAGCTCCCCAAGGAATTGCGGCGCAAGCTCGAAGGGCTCGCCAAGCATCCCGTGGTGGCCGATCTGCTTGCCGCCGGGCTCGTCTCGCTCGCCGCCAAGCTCAAGAAGGAGCCGGCCGAAACGGGCGGCGCAACCGCTGACGCCACGCCGGCCCCTGCTTCCGCCGCTGCCAAACCGGTCGTCAAGCGCGCGCGCAAGCCTGCCGCGCCAAACGCTTCCGCCGCCAAGCCCGCCGCTGCCAGGCCTGCAACTGCGAAGCCGGCATCCGCCAAGGCCGCTACTGCGAGGACACCGGCCAAGCCGCGCAAGCCCGCCGCGGCCAAGTCCGCGCCCGCAAAGCCCGCTGCTGCGAAGCCTGCCACCGCCAAGGCGCCGGCAAAGCCGCGCAGCGCACGCAAGCCCGCTGCCCCCAAGACGTCGTCCTGATCTTCTGCTAGTTCCGTCCTCGGGCAGAACAGGGGGCGCCGATGAAGCAGGAACGCGAGTTGCACGGGCCGGGCCATGCGCTCGAGCGGCTGATCTTCTTTTCGGACGCCGTGTTCGCGATCGCGATCACTTTGCTCGTGATCGAGATTCACGTCCCCGAGTTCCACCATCCCACCAGCGATCGCGACTTCCTCGTCGCGATGGCGCAGCTGCTGCCGAACTTCATCGGCTTCTTCGTCTCCTTCTTCGTGGTCGGCGCCTTCTGGGCCGGGCATCACCGCGCCTTCGATTGCGCGCGCCGTTGGAGCCCGAGGCTTGTCGTTCCCAACCTGATGCTGCTGAGCGCAGTTGCGGCGATGCCCTTCTTCACCGCCTTTTCGTCAGACTATTATGGCGAGCGCGTCCCGACCGCTTTCTATTGCGGCTGGATGATGTGGCTGGCGCTCCTCAACATCTGGGTACAGCGCATCGCCACTTCGCCGCCCGTAGTCGGCGAGCACATCACGCGCGAGCACCGCACGGCGCTGCGTCAACGTGGGGTAGCGGTGCTGCTTGGCGCCGCGACCGCACTGACGGCGAGCCTGTTCGCGCCGCGCACTGCGCTGGCGCTGCTCGTCACGATTCCTGTCTGGCGCCTGCTGCTCGCTCGCCTCTGGCCGCGCCCCGCCTAGCGCAGCCGCTCGACCCACGCGCCGTGCGCGTGCGCGTGCGCGACCTTTTCGGCAGGCCCGCCGTCAGGCCAGGTCCGCACCCAGGTCTCCTGCCGCGGATTGAGCCCGCGATCGGGCTCCATCATCACCCATGCCAGCGGCTTCTCGCGCGTCGCCTTCGCCCCCGCCGCTTCCATCGCCGCGGTGATCCGGCCGCGCCGCGCGTCCCCGAGCTACTGCCACACCCCCGAATGCATCAGCACGCGGGTCACGCCCTCGGGCTGGGATTCCGCAAGCCGCGCCCCGATCCAGTCGGCGGCGTCGCCCGCGACGAGATCGACGGGCTTGTCGCGCAGCATCGCGATCGCGCCGGTAAGCCGGTCGAGCCGCTCGGGCTGGTCGGCCCAGACATAGCCGCGCAGCCGCTCGGCGGCGGTGGGATCGGTCGCGTCGCTCGGCTGGATGTCCCCCCCCCGCCCCGACGCGAAGGCGACGGGCCCTGCCGGGGGCGGGCTGCCGCGCCATTCGGGCTGGATCGTCACCGGAGAATCCGCCGGACCGAACCCGACACCGCCCAAGTCGAAACGATAGCGGTCGATCAGCAGATTTAATCCCGCGCTCGATCCGATCTCCAATATCTCGAGCGGCTGGCTGAAGCGCCGCGCGACTTCGATCAGCCCGACCATCAACGCGCCCGAACGCCCGGGTTCGTTGGTCTGGGGCGGGCCGTCGAGCCAGGGACAGAGCGCGTCGTCGTGCGCGACGAAGGCTTCGCCGATGATCCGCGCCACCTCGCCGGGATCGGTCACTTCGCCCGCGAATGCGCGCGACAAATCGGGCGCCTTTCCCGCCAGGTCGAGCGCATGCAGTCCACCCACGGTGCGCAGCGGCACCGCGTCGGGCGTGGGCTCGCCTGCCCAGCCGAGAATTCGCGCCCCGGTGCGCGTGTCACGCGTCAGCCCTTCGGCCAACGCCCGGCAGATTCGCGCCGTGATCGGCGCGTCCATCGACGCACAATATTGCTCCTGCTTGAGAAACGCCGCCCTTACTTCCGCTTCGCTTGCCATGCCTCGCCTCCGCGCGGGCCTGTTGCGCCTCGGACACCCCCCAAGTAAAGCCCCGGCCTTCCGATGCGCGAACCGCTGATCCTCGCCGTCCCCAAGGGCCGAATCCTCGACGAGGCGCTGCCGCTCCTCGCGCGCGTCGGAATCGTGCCCGAGCCCGATTTCGCCGACGAGAATTCGCGCGCGCTCCGCTTCCGGACGAACAGCCCCGCGATCGACTTGATCCGCGTCCGCGCGTTCGATGTGGCGACATTCGTCGCGCACGGCGCGGCGCAGCTTGGTATCGTCGGATCCGACGTGCTCGCCGAATTCGCTTATTCGGAACTCTACGCGCCCGTGGACCTCGGCATCGGCCATTGCCGCATCTCGGTCGCCGAGCCTGCCGACCTCGCCGAGCGCGACGATCCGCGCGGCTGGAGCCATGTCCGCATCGCGACCAAATATCCGCACATCACCCGCGCCCATTTCGAAGCGCGCGGCGTCCAGGCCGAATGCGTGAAGCTCAACGGCGCGATGGAGCTGGCCCCCGTGCTCGGCCTCGCGCCGCGGATCGTCGATCTCGTCTCCTCGGGCCGCACGCTCAAGGAGAACGGGTTGGTCGAAGTCGAAGTGATCGCCGAGGTGACTTCGCGGCTGATCGTCAACCGCGCCGCCTTCAAGACGCGCGCCGCCGAAGTCGTGCCGCTGGTCGACGCCTTCCGCAAGGCAGTGGCATGATCCGTCTCGACGCCTCGTCTCCCGATTTCGCGGATGCCTTCACGGCGCTCGTCAACGCGCGTCGCGAGGCGGACGAGGACGTCGCGCACAACGTCGCGCACATCATCAGGCGCGTCCGCGACGAAGGCGACGCCGCGATCCGCGACCTGACGCGGCTGTTCGACAAGCACGATCTCGACGCGACCGGCTGGAAGATCGATCGCGCCGATTGCCTCGCAGCATGGGAAGGGCTTGCGTCCGAGCTGCGCGAAGCGCTCGAATTGGCGGCCGAACGCATCGCGACCTATCACGCCAGGCAGAAGCCGCAGGATAGCGAAGAGATCGACGCCGCGGGCATCCGTCTAGGCGCGCGCTGGCGCGCAGTGGATGCCGCGGGCGTCTATGTTCCCGGCGGGCGCGCCGCGTATCCCAGCTCGGTGCTGATGAACGCGCTGCCCGCCAGGGCCGCGGGCGTCGGCCGGCTGGTGATGGTCACGCCCACCCCCGATGGCGCAATCAACCCGCTCGTCCTCGCGGCCGCGCATCTCGCCGGGGTGGACGAGATCTGGCGGATCGGCGGGGCGCAGGCGATCGCGGCGCTCGCCTATGGCACCGATCGAATCGCGCCGGTCGACGTCATCACCGGCCCCGGCAACGCCTGGGTCGCCGAGGCCAAGCGCCAGCTATATGGTGTCGTCGGGATAGACATGGTCGCGGGGCCGAGCGAGATCGTCGTCGTCGCCGATGCGAAGAACGAGCCCCAATGGATCGCCGCCGACCTGCTCAGCCAGGCCGAGCACGATCCCACCAGCCAGTCGATCCTGTTCACCGACGATGCCGGATTTGCCGGGCGAGTAGAGCATCTCGTTTACACCCAGATCGCCGAGCTCGCCACCGGGGAGACTGCGCGGGCCAGCTGGGAGGCCAATGGCGCGATCGTGCTGGTTGGTGCGCTAAAGGATGCGATTCCGTTCGTGAATCGGCTTGCTCCGGAGCATCTGGAGCTCGCTTGCGACGAGGCGGAAGCGCTGTTCCAGCAGGTCCGCCACGCCGGCTCGGTGTTCATCGGCCGCCATACCCCCGAAGCCGTAGGCGATTACGTCGCGGGCCCCAACCATGTCCTCCCCACCGGCCGCCGCGCGCGCTTCGCTTCGGGGCTCTCGGTGCTCGACTTCATGAAGCGCACCAGCTTCCTGAGCGTCGACGAAGCCGGGCTCGCCGCGATCGGCCCCGCCGCAGTCGCGCTCGCGCACGCCGAAGGCCTGCCCGCCCATGCCAAGTCGGTTTCGATCCGGCTGAAGGACCAATAATGCCAAGCCCCACCGCCAAGTCCCGCTCCCGCGCCCGCGCCGCCGCCCGTCTCGCGGCGGTCCAGGCGCTCTACCAGCACGAGATGGAGGCGACGCCGATCCCGGCCTTGCTCCACGAATTCCACCAGCACCGCCTCGGCGCGGTGATCGAGGACGTCGAATATGCCGACGCCGACGTCACCTTCTTCGACGATCTGGTGAAGGGCGCGCACGCCCGGCGCGACGAGATCGACCGGCTGATCGCCTCGAAGCTCGCTTCGGACTGGAGCCTCGAGCGGCTCGACAAGCCGATGCGCCAGATCCTGCGCGCGGGGACCTACGAGCTGCTCGCGCGCAACGACGTGCCGGTGGGCGCAGTGATCAGCGAATATCTCGACGTCACCGACGCCTTCTACGACCGCCGCGAGAAGGGTTTCGTCAACGGCATCCTCGACGCGGTGGCGAAGGAGGTTCGGGGG
>JAEWCK010000217.1 GCA_023390675.1 Pseudomonadota bacterium | reverse complement strand
TACTGGGCCCCGGCCTTCGCCGGGGAGCGGTTGCGCTTCGAGGACGCGGATGCGTTCTGCCTGAAATTCAAACCACGCGCCCGGTGCGGGGTTGAACGCGCGGACCTGGCGTTCGACCTGCTCGGCCGTTCGCGTGAAATCGAGCCGCGCTTCGGCCTTGTCGATCTTGGGGGCATAGGTGACGTCTTCGCCCGCCTGCGGCACGGCCGGATACGCGTCGATATCGCCCAGCACCTCGACCATCAGCCGCGCGCCCATCGCGCTCAGCTCGGCGGTGAGTTCGCCCGCTGTCTTGCCGTCGACATGCGTGCGGCCTTCGAGCCGGACCGGGCCGGTATCGAGCCCCGCTTCCATCTGCATGATCCCGACGCCGGTCTCCGCATCTCCCGCGAGGATCGCGCGCTGGATCGGGGCGGCGCCGCGCCAACGGGGCAGCAAAGAGGCGTGGACGTTGAGGCAGCCGAGCCGGGGGGCCTCGAGCACCGGGACCGGCAGGATCAGACCATAGGCCGCGACCACCGCCACATCGGCCGCCAGCGCGGCGAACGCCTCGACCGCCTCGGGCTCCTTGCGAAACGAAAGCGGCGTGCGGACTTCGATCCCCAGCGCCTCGGCGCGGGCGTGGACGGGCGAGAGTGCGACCTTGCCGCGATTGCCCCGCCGCGGCGGCTGGCTGTACGCCGCCACGACGTCATGCCCCGCCGCGACCAGCGCATCGAGCACCGGCACCGCGAATTCGGGCGTTCCCATGAAGACCACACGCATGCCGCCTCTCAACCGCTTGGCAGAGGCGGGCGCAAGCCCTTATGTCACGCGGATGGCGTCCCCCGAGATCGAAGCCCTCACCCAGGCCCTGTCGCGGCTGCCCGGCCTCGGGCCGCGATCGGCGCGGCGCGCGGTGCTGCATCTGCTCAAGAAGCGCGAGACGGCGCTCGATCTCTTGCTCTCGGCGCTGACCGCAGTGAGCCGGCGACTGGCGACCTGCTCGATCTGCGGCAATGTCGACACCGCCGATCCTTGCGCGATCTGCGCCGATCCGCGGCGGGATGCGCGCTCGCTGTGCGTGGTCGAGGAAGTGGCCGACCTGTGGGCGCTCGATCGTTCGCGGCTGTTCCCGGGGCGCTTCCATGTGCTGGGCGGGCGGCTCTCGGCGCTCGAGGGCGTGCGGCCCGAGGATTTGCGGATCGACAGCCTTGTCGCGCGGATCGCCGCGGGCGGGATCGACGAAGTCGTGCTCGCGATGAACGCGACGCTCGAGGGCCAGACCACCGCGCACTACATCGCCGAGCGGATCGAGAAATTTCCGGTGCGCGTCACCCAGCTCGCGCACGGGCTGCCGGTGGGGGGCGAGCTCGACTATCTCGACGAAGGCACGCTGGCGCAAGCGCTGCGCGCGCGGCGGCCGGTTGCTTGACCGCCACCCGCACCGCACCTATTTTTCCGCCATGGCTCTCCGTCCGATCATCGAAGTACCCGATCCGCGTTTGCGCATGGTCTCCACCCCCGTCGACCAGGTCGACGACGAGCTGCGCGCGCTGATCGCGGACATGTTCGACACGATGTACGACGCGCCGGGGATCGGGCTCGCGGCGATCCAGGTCGGCGTGCCCAAGCGCGTGATCGTGATGGACCTGCAGGAGCCCGAGGAAGAGGGCGGCGAACCCGTCCGCGCGCCGCGCGTCTTCATCAACCCCGAGATCCTCGATCCCGCCGAGGAGCAGTCGATCTATACCGAGGGCTGCCTGTCGGTTCCCGACCAGTTCGCCGATGTCGAGCGTCCGGCGCGCTGCCGGGTGAAGTGGCTCGACGAGCAGGGTGAGGCGCATGACGAGGCGTTCGAGGGATTGCTCGCCACGTGCATCCAGCACGAGATGGATCACCTCGAGGGGATCGTGTTCATCGACCACCTCTCGCGGCTGAAGCGCGACATGATCCTCAAGAAGCTCGCCAAGGCGCGCAAGACGGCCGCTTAGTTTCGGGGCCTAGCCGAAGATCGCGACTCCTTGCATCGCTTCCGCGATGGGTTCGCCCGCAGCGTTCCAGATCTGCATGCGCTGGGTCGAATAGCCGTCGCGCGCAGTGTCGGCGGATGCGTGGAGCAGCCACCAGCCGTCTTGTGTCGCGGGCTCGGCGGTCTGGAAGTTGATTTGCCAGTTCAGGGAGCTGAGCGGCACCTTGCGGTCCGCGACCAGCTTGTACGCGGCCGGGGGCAGCGCATCGCCGATCGCCATCAGCTCGACGAACGGATCCAGCCCTGCAGGCTCGCGCAGCCTTGCCCAGCGTAGCCACTCCGCGTCGCCGCCTTGCTTCAGGTCGAGGAAATTGAAGTTGCCGGTGAAGAAGCCGTCGGGGCCGGTGTAGAGCCCGGCGTCGGGCGAGGGCGGTGCAACTTGCGCGCGGGCCGCGGCGTCGTGCGAAACCGCCGAGGGCAGCGGCGCCATGAACACGAAGGTCGCGCGCAGGCCGAGTCCGGCTTCGGAGGCGACGTCGGACTGGAGGAAGGCGGCATTGCGGCCGCGCCGGAGGCAGGTTGCGGTGACGGTCACTTCACCCGCGAGCGGGCCGATGAACGCGACCTGCGCCGAGCGAAGCGGGGGCAGATCGGGTTCGACCTCTAACGCCGCCTGCAGCGCGAGTGCGGCGGAGAGGCCGCCATAAGCGGTGCGGCCCTGCATCCAGTCCGAAGGGATCGTCTTGCGCCCAGCGGTGGCGAGGATTTGAGCGAGCGGAGTCATTTGCCGAGATACCGGTCGCGTAGCTCGCGCTTGAGCACCTTGCCGATCGCGTTGCGGGGGAGCTCGTCCACGTGCACGAGATTGGCGAGGCGCTGGGTCTTGCCGACCTCAGCGTTGAACCAGGCGAGGATTTCGGCGGCGTCACCCTCGCCCGCATAGAAGCCGACCGGAGTCTCGCCCCATTGCTCGGAAGGCACGCCGGCGATCGCGCAATCGGCGACGCCGGGATGACGGAGCAGGATCGCCTCGAGATCGGAAGGGTAAATGTTGAACCCGCCCGAGATGATCAGATCCTTCTTGCGATCGAGCAGCGTCAGGAACCCGTCTTCGTCGAAACGGCCGATATCGCCGTGGCGGATGTAGCGATTGCCTTCGGCATCGTGCCACGTCGCGGCCGCGGTGGCGTCGTCACGCCCGTGATAGCCCTGCATCATCGCGACCGAGCGGCCGACGACTTCGCCCATCTCGCCTTGAGGCACTTCGCGGCCTTCCTCGTCGATCAAGCGGATGTCGTGCCCGGGCAATGGCCGGCCGACGGTGTGGAGCTTGTCGGGATGGGCGTTGCAGACGAGTGCGGTGGTGCCGCCGCCTTCGGTCATCCCGTAATATTCGAGCAGGGTGCCGGGCCAGCGCGCGATCACATCGGCCTTGAGCGCGGCGGAGAAGGGCGCGCTGGTGCTGGTCTTGAGCCGGAAGCTCGACAGGTCGAAGTCGTCGAAATCGGGAAGCGCCATGATCCGCTGATACTGGACGGGGACCAGCATGGCGTGGGTGGCGCGGTGCTTCGCGGCGAGCGTGACGAAGGTCCGCGCGTCGAACTTGTCCATCAGCACCGCGGTGCCGCCCCAGGCGAGCGTGGGGAGCAGGCTGACGAGGGTGGTGTTCGAATAGAGCGGTGTCGATACCATCGTCACCGCTTCGTCGAACCCGGCCGGCGCGCGCGAGACGTGCGCCCAGCGCATGCGGTGCGGCTGGACGATGCCCTTGGGCGTGCCGGTGGTGCCCGAGGAATAGATGATGTTGAACGGATCGTCGGGGCCGATCTCGACGGGCAGGAGCGGACCTTTCGCTAGCCAGTCGTCGAGGCCTTCGCGCGCGACCTTGCGCACGGGCACGTCGATGGCGTGCGCGGCGTCGTGGAAGAGGATCGGTGCGGCGCAATCGGCGATCATCGCCGCGATCTGCCCGGGGGTCGCCGAGGGCTGGAGCGGGGCGGCGACGCAACCGGCGCGTAACGCGCCGAGAAGCACCGCTACATAGCCGATCGAGCTGCTCGCCAGGATCGCGACTGCTTCACCCTGCTTCACGCCGTCGCGCTGGAGCGCCGCGGCGACGCCGTCCGCCAATCGGTCGAGCGCGGCATAGTCGATCCGCGCGTCGCCATGGATGAGCGCGGTCTTGCCGCCGCGCTCCGCCGCGTGGGCGCGGATCAGCGCGGGCAGCGTCGCGAAGTCGCGCGCGAGAAGCTCCGATGCAGTGGCGTCCCCCATCGCGGCACAGCTATGCCAGCCGCGCGGGGAACGCCATACGCGTTTTTCGAAATTCATCTTCATCCGGCGAAGCCGGGATCTCGTGCGGCGTCGCGCCATCGCTTGAGACCCCGGCTTTCGCCGGGGTGACGGGCGAGGATCAAGCCTTGGCGGCAGTGCTCGCCGCGGTCTGGCCGAACAGCACCGCGCGCTGCTCGTCGGTCATCGGCGCGGCATAGGAGCGGACCTCGCCGCCTTTCTCGTACGCGCGGATCGTGGCGGGGCGCGCCGCGATTGCCTCGAACCAGCGCTTCACATTGGGGAAGTCGTTCAGGTCCTGCTTGTGAGCCTCGTGCGGGATGATCCACGGATAGATCGCCATGTCGGCGATCGAATAGCCGCTGCCCGCGACGAACTCGCGCCCCTCCAGCCGCCGGTCGAGCACGCCGTAGAGCCGGTTGGTCTCGTTGGTGTAGCGATTGATGGCGTATTCGATCTTCTCGGGTGCGTAGACGTTGAAATGGCCGTTCTGTCCGGCCATCGGCCCGAGCCCGCCCATCTGCCACATCAGCCATTGCAGGATGTCGGTGCGCTCGCGCGGGGTGTCGCCATAGAATTTGCCGGTTTTGAGCGCGAGGTAGATCAGGATCGCGCCGCTCTCAAACACGCTGATCGGCTCGCCGCCATCGGCGGGATCCGTATCGATGATCGCTGGCATGCGGTTGTTGGGGGCGATCTTCAGGAAATCGGGTTTGAACTGGTCACCCGCGCCGATGTTGACGGGGTGGATCTCATACGGGATGCCGGTTTCCTCCAGGAAAAGTCCGATCTTGTGGCCATTCGGCGTGGGCCAGTAATAAAGCTCGATCATGGGGAGGATCTCCGGCTGGATGGTGCGCCGGAGATAGGATGCGGGTCTCGCTACGCAACCGGTTCGGCGGCCGCAGAAACCCTTGGCACCACCCGAAATACAACTATCGCGAGCGCCGCGAACACGAGCGCTGCGGCAAGTGCGAAATTGCCGCCGGTGAAGCCGCGTTCGGCGCCGAAGGCGAGCGCCTGGCTGAGCACCAACGGCGCGACGATCCACGCGACGCTCGACAGGCTCTGCATCCCGCCCATCAGCGCGCCCTGGTGCGAGGCATCGGTGAGCTTCGAGAGCAGGGCATTGACCGAGGGGAAGGTGAGCACCTGGAGCGCGCTCAATACGATGATCGTGTAGATCATCCACGTCTCGCGCGCGAAGACATAAGCGAGGAAGGCGAGCCCGCCGGTCGCCATGCCGATCACTACCGTCCGCTCCTCGCCCCAGCGCCCGATCGCCTTGCCGGTGATCACCGATTGCGCGATCGCCATCGCTATCCCCGAGGCGGCGAGCGACCAGCCGATCTGGCGCTCGTTCCAGCCCAGAGCGAGCTCGGCCCAGAAGGCCCAGGTGGCGGGATAGACCATATGCCCGAACTGCCAGAGGAAGGCGGCGGCGAGCAGCCACTTGGCCTGTCCTGCCTCGCGGAGCGGCTGGAAGGAGGAGATGACGTTCGCCTTGCGCCAATTGAACTTGCGGCGGCGATCGGCGGTCATCGTCTCGGGCAGGAAGAAATAGATCCACACCGCGTTGAGCGCCGAGAGCGCGGCGGCGGCGATGAAGGGCGCGCGCGGTCCCCAGTATGAGAGCAGCCCGCCGAGCGCCGGCCCGAGCACGAAGCCGATCCCGAACCCCGCGCCCATCAGCCCGAATACCGCGCCGCGACGCTCGGGCGGCGTGACGTCGGCGAGCACGGCGTTGGCAGGGCCATAGGTGGCGCCCGCCACGCCGGCGATCACGCGCCCGACGAACAACCATCCGATCGTCGGCGCGGCGGCCTGAAAGGCATAGTCGATCGAGAAGGCGATCATCGAGAAGAGCAGCACCGGGCGGCGCCCGATGCTGTCGCCGAGGCTGCCGAAGATCGGTGCGGCGAAGAATTGCGCGGCGGAGAAGGCGACGAGCATCAGCCCGCCAATTCTTGCCGCATCCTCGAGCCCGACATGCGCAAGGCCGACGATGAGGCGCGGCAGCACCGGGAGGACGATGCCAAAGCCGATCGAATCGATCATCACAGCAGTGAGCACGATCGGACCTGCGCGATGATCGAACTTCATTTTCGCCCCCGCTTGACGCGGCTTTCGCCGTACCGCACATTCGAAAGACGCAGAACAGGCCTTGCCGGGAGAGACTGATGGCTACCGCACCCGCAATCGACGAAGGCGTGAATGCGCTGGACGCCTTCCGCGCGCAAGTCCGCGAATGGCTCGCGGCGCATTTCCCGCCCGAGCTGAAGGGCAAGGACAATGCGATGTCCGCGGTCGAGGGGCCGCAGGAGCTTTCGCCCGCGGAGGAGGCGTGGAAGGAGGCCATGGGCGCCAAGGGCTGGGGCGTGCCGAGCTGGCCTGCCGAATATGGCGGCGGCGGGCTGAGCCGCGCCGAGGCGCGCGTGCTGAGCGAGGAAATGGGCCGGATCGGCGCGTGGAATCCGATCGGCGGGATGGGCGTGATGATGTTCGGGCCGACCTTGCTCGAATATGGCAGCGAGGCGCAGAAGCGCGAGCACATTCCGGCGATCGCGCGCGGTGAGGTGCGCTGGTGCCAGGGCTATTCGGAGCCGGGGGCGGGATCGGACCTCGCATCGCTCCAGACCTTCGCCGAGGATCGCGGGGATCACTACATCGTCAATGGCCAGAAGACCTGGACCAGCGGCGGGCAATGGGCGGACAAATGCTTCATGCTCGTCCGCACGGACAAGACGAAGAAGCACGAAGGCATCACCTTCCTGCTCTGCGACATGGATGCGCCGGGGGTGGAAGTGAAGCCGATCCGGCTGATCTCGGGATCGTCACCCTTTTGCGAGACCTTCTTCACCGATGTGAAGGTGCCCAAGAGCAATCGGGTGGGAGAAGAGGGGCAGGGCTGGACGATCGGCAAGCGCCTGCTCCAGCACGAGCGAAGCAGCCTGTCGGGCGGCGGATCGGCAGCGGGGCGGATGTTCGCGGGCGCGCCGCTGGGGCAGCTCGCGAAGAAATATGTCGGAGTGGATGCGGAAGGGCGGATCGCCGACGCCGACCTGCGTGCCCGGATCGCGCGACACGAGATGGACTTGCGCGCCTTCCTGCTCACGCTGCGCCGCGCTTCGCTGGAGGCAAAATCCAACCAGGGGCCTTCGGCGGCGACGTCGATCATGAAGAATGTCGGCGCGCGGATCATGCAGGAGCGCTCCGAGCTGCTGATCGAGATTCGCGGGATGGCCGGACTCGGCTGGGAAGGCGAGGGGTTCGAGGAGGACGCGCTCAAGGACGTGCGCACGTGGCTCTTCGGCAAGGCGGTGTCGATCTATGGCGGCTCCACCGAGATCCAGAACAACGTGATCGCCAAACGGATATTGGGGATGCTCGATCATCAATAATCGCGTCACCCCGGCGAAAGCCGGGGGCCAGAGCCACAAGCGGCGACCTCCGGGACTCTGGTCCCGGCTTTCGCCGGGATGACGAAAGAAGACCAATGCCGATCCTGACCGAAGAACAGACGATGCTGCGCGACATGGCGCGCGAATGGGCGGACAACGAATCGCCCGTCAGCGCCTTCCGCAAGGTCCGCGATGCCGCGCAGCCCGCGGGCTACGACCCCGAGGCGTGGCGCGCGCAGGCCGAAATGGGCTGGGCGGGTATCCTGATCCCCGAGGCGCAGGGCGGGGCGGGAATGGGCTATGTCTCGCTGGGGCTCGTGCTCGAGCAGCTCGGGCGCAACCTCGCGGCGACTCCGCTGGCCGCGACCGCGGCGGCGACGAGCGCGATCCTGCTCGGCGGATCGGATGCGCAGAAGGACCGCTGGCTGCCGCGCATCGCCGCGGGCGAGCTGGTCGCGACGCTGGCGGTCGACGAAGGGGCGCGCTTTGCGCCCGAGAAGATCGCGGCGCGCGTCGAGGCGGGCAAGCTCATCGGCGTCAAGTCGTTCGTGCCCGAGGGCGACAGCGCGGCGCTGTTCGTCGTGGGGGCTACGGACGGGACGTATCTGGTCGAGGCGGGAGAGGGCGTGCACGCCTCGCCGCGCCGCCTCGTCGATTTCCGCAGCCACGCCGAAATCCGCTTCGAGAACGCACCCGCGGAGAAGCTCGAAGGCGGCGAGGACCTGCTGACGCAGGTCACCGATCGCGCTGCCGCCGCGGCTTGCGCCGAGATGCTCGGCATGGCCGAGGCCGCGTTCGCGCAGACCAGCGACTATCTGAAGACCCGCGTCCAGTTCGGGCAGCCGCTTGCGAGCTTCCAGGCGCTCCAGCACCGGATGGCGAAGCTGTTCACCGAATTGGAGTTGATGCGCTCGGCGGTCGAAGGCGCGCTCGAGGCGATCGACAGCGGCCGCGCCGACGTCCGCCAGGACGTCAGCCTCGCCAAGGCGACCGCGAACGAGACGCTCAACCTCGCCAGCCGCGAGATGATCCAGCTCCATGGCGGAATCGGCATGACCGACGAGCACGATGCAGGCTTCTACCTCAAGCGCGCGCGCGTGCTCGAGGCGCAGTGGGGCAACGCTGCGTGGCACCGCGACCGCTTCGCGCGGCTCGCGGGCTATTAGCGGGCAGATCGGTGCTTTCGAAGATCGGTTAGGGCAAATTGGCCGTACCCGGACTATGACATTTGCGCAACACCTGAGGAAGGTGGCGCTTTGCAACGCTTGTTCTGCTTGACTGCCCTAGGGGAAATGGCAGTATTCGAGGATAGGGTATGGAACCCCGAGCGTTCCGGCCCGTGGTGGGAGAGGAAATGATGATGCGGTTACGCCTTTTGTCGGCCTGCGCGATTCCGGCTTTGACTCTCGCGCTCGCGGCCCCTGCTTATGCCCAGGACACCAGCACTCCGGCGAGCGCCAACGATCAGGAAGTCACCGACCCCAACGACATCGTCGTCACCGCCCAGGGCCGCGCCCAGATCCTCGCCGACGTGCCGCTCGCGGTCTCGGCGGTCAGCGCCGAGACGCTGGAGCGCACCGGCGCCACCGACATCCGCCAGCTGAACCAGGTCGCGCCGTCGCTGCTCGTCTCGTCGACCGGCACCGAGGCCAACGCCTCGGCGCGCATCCGCGGCGTCGGCACGGTGGGCGACAATCCGGGCCTCGAAAGCTCGGTCGCGACCTTTATCGACGGCGTCTATCGCTCGCGCACCGGCCTCGGCCTCAACGATCTCGGCGAGATCGAGCGCGTCGAGGTGCTGCGCGGGCCGCAGGGCACGCTCGGCGGGCGCAACGCCTCGGCCGGCATGCTCAACATCGTCACCAAGGGTCCCGAGTTCGAATTCGGCGGCATGGCCGAGGCGAGCTACGGCAATTTCGACTATTGGCGCTTGCAGGGCGCGATCACCGGGCCGCTGACCAAGGATCTCGCCTTCCGTGTCGACGGTCTCTACGCCAAGCGCAACGGCTTCTATACCGATGTCGGCACCGGTTACGACGTCAACAATCGCGACCGCTATCTCGTGCGCGGGCAATTGCTCTACCAGCCCGATTCGGCGCTCTCGATCCGCCTGATCGGCGACTATAGCCACCGCAACGAGGATTGCTGCGGCGCGGTCTACGCCACACCCGACGTGAGCCAGGCGAACGCCGGACTGATCACGCCGACGAGCTCGGTCGCGACGGTGCTCACGGGGATCACCGGCACCACCTTCGCGCAATATTTCCCGGCGGCGAACGACGCCTATTCGCGCCGCATCCGGACCACGCCCAGCCGCGGCTATGGCGGCACGACCACCGACTGGGGCTTCTCGGGCGAAGTCAATCTGGACCTCGGCGGCGCGCAGTTCACGTCGATCACCGGCTATCGCCACTATGAAAGCTATCAGGCGGCCGACGCCGATTACGGCCTGGCGGACATCCTCTATTTCGGTCCGAAGAGCGGTCGCGAATTCCGCACGCTTTCCGAAGAGATGCGCTTCCAGGGCAAGGCGTTCGGCGACAAGCTCGACTGGCTTATCGGCGGCTATTACGCACACGAGAAGCTCAACACCGCCGCCCAGCTTAAGTTCGGCAGCGAATATGGCCGCTTCGCCTCGTGCCGTATCGTCTATGGATCGTTCAACGCCTTCTATTCGCCGAGCCAGGTCGGCTGCCTCAGCCCGACGGGCGTCGGCATCCTCGGCAATCCGGCTGGACCGCTCGGCGCGGCGGGGCCGGCGATGGTCGCGGGACTCCAGCGGCTCGACACTGTCCGCGACGTGGGCGACGACACCGCCAATTTCCGCCAGACGAGCGAGAATTTCGCTTTCTTCACGCATAACATCGTGCACGTGACCAACAATATCGATGTCACGCTCGGCCTGCGTTATACCAATGAAAACAAGGCGTTGGCGGCAAATTTCCGCAACACCAACACGATCTGCCCGGTGCAGCAGGCCAATCTGCTGCCCTATATGGGCGTGGCGGCGCTGGCGCCGCTCGCCGGCGGCCTGATCACCCTCTCCTGCCAGGGCGGCTCCTCCTCGGCGCTCAATGCGCTGACGCTCGGCGACGAGCGCAAGGAAGACAAGTTCACCGGCACCGCGATCCTCTCGTGGAAGCCCACCGAGGACCTGATGGTCTATGCGAGCTATTCGCGCGGCTACAAGGCGGGCGGCTACAACCTCGATCGCTCGGCGTTCAAGAACCCGGTCGCGACCCAGCCGCTGCCGATCTTCCCGATCAGCGTCGCCAATGCCGATTATTACGAGGACGTGCTCCAGTTCGACGAGGAGACCGTCAACGCCTATGAGATCGGCGCCAAATATTCGACCCGCGGCTTCAACCTGAACCTTGCGATCTTCCGGCAGGAATTCAGCAACTTCCAGCTGAACACCTTCAACGGCACGGTCTATCTCGTCCAGAACATCAACGGCTGCAAAACCGACCTGGCCGGCGCCGATCGTGACACCAGCGCCGCCACCGGCACTTGTGCGGCCGACCAGATCACGCCCGGTGTGGTCTCGCAGGGCTTCGAAGTCGAAATGGGCCTGAGCCCGACCCGCGACCTGCACTTCAATTTTGGCGCGACCTATGCCGACACGCGCTATGCGGACAACCTGGTGGGCACCAAATCGGGCGCGCCGCTCGATCCGGCGCTGCGCCTGCTGCCCGGCGACAACCTCTCGAACGCGCCCGAATGGGTGGTGACGAGCTCGGCCGCATGGACGCCGTCGCTCGGCGGCAGCCTGCGTGGGCTCGCTTATGTCGATGCGCGCCTGTCGGACGACTACAACACCGGCTCGGACCTGTTCCCGCAAAAGGAGCAGGACAGCTTCGTGGTGGTCAACGGCCGCATCGGCATCGGCAGCGACGATCAGCTGTGGTCGGTCGAGCTGTGGGCGCAGAATTTGCTCGACGAGAAATACATGCAGGTCGGCTTCAGCTCGCCGTTCCAGGCGGTGAGCACCACGCCGACTGCGGGCTATCCGGGCGGATCGCAGATCTTCTCGGCCTTCCTTGCCGAGCCCAGGACCTATGGCGTGACGCTGCGCTCGCGCTTCTGAGAAACCAGGGGGAGGGTGTGGAC
>JAEWCK010000372.1 GCA_023390675.1 Pseudomonadota bacterium | reverse complement strand
GCCCCGGCGAGAACGCGACGCTCGACGCCGCCGGCCGCACTTCGGCCGATGTCGGCGCGCGCTCGACCACCGGCAGCCCCACCACCAATGTCGTCGACAAGGGCACGACCACCCGCGACATCGTCGCCGCGCCCGAAGGCAACGGCAAGGATACCAAGGCCTCGACGCCGCAATAAACGGACCGGTCCCGGCCAGCAAAAAGCCGGCCCGCCTCGCAGCGGACCGGCTTTTTCTTTGCTCGCAATCAGAAGCTGACGCTGACCGAGCCGAGGATCCCGCCCTTGGCGGCGTCCTTGCCGCTCGGCGTGATGAAGGTCGTGTCGGTATCGACATAGGAGACGCCGAAGGTCAGCGACTTCCACGTGTAGGTCGCGCCGAGCGACCAGTCGGTATATTCGCTGGTCGGCCCCGACAGCCAGCTCGGGCCGAAAGTGTGGCCAAGGTGCCCGCTCACGCCAACGCCGGTATTGGGGATCGAGGCCGAGAGATCGCCGCCGAGATAGAAATTGTCCTGCTTCGGCAGCGTCAGGCCTTGGTCGAGCGACAGCGCCTTTTGCTTGGGCGCGTAATTGCCCGTCACCTTCGCCGTGACCGGCCCGATCGCATAGGAGATCGAGGCATAGGGCTCGACGAAGTCTGAGGCGCTGGTGTCGCCCGCAAAGCCCGGCCGCGTGCCCGGATAGACATAGTAGATCGCGCCGATATCGAAGGTCAGACCGGTATCGGTCGTCTTCTTGAAGCCCGCGATCAGATCGAGCTCCTGATGCGCGGTGCCATGGACGGTGACGTAGTCGTCGATCGACGAACCCCACGCACCGACGTAGAAGCCCGATTCGTGGTTGATCGTGATGCCGCCCTGCACCGCGAAATTGCCGTCGGTCTGCGAAATGCCGCGGAAGTTGTAGTCGCTGACCACGGCGACGCTGCCGCTGACGGTCACCGGGGGCGGCGGATCGGTCTGGTCCTGCGCCATCGCGGGCGCGGTACCGGCGAGCATGAGCGCGCCGAAGCTGATCAGGGTGAAGCGCATGGAATCCCTTTCCTGTCTATAGGCCCAAAGGGCCCGAAGGGTTCCCGCCTGCTGCCGCGCGGTGCTGCGTCGCTTGGGGCTGTCGCCCGGCGCAGCTTGCGTGCGGCTCAGGAACCTTGCCGAATTACGCTGCGCCGCACAACAGGTTTCGCGACTGTATTACAGTAACGCGGAAAGTGTTGCGGTACCGCAACAGCTGCGATCAGCGAATCGTAATCACTGCATCGACCTCGACCGCCGCGCCGAGCGGCAACACCGGCACGCCCACCGCGCTTCGGGCATGCCGTCCGGCCTCGCCGAACAGCGCCTGCATCAGCTCGGACGCGCCGTTGGCGACCTTGGGCTGATCGGTGAAGCCCGGGGTCGAATTGACGAACACGCCGAGCTTTACGATCCGTTCGACGCGCTCGAGCCCGCCGAGGTGCTTCCTGATCTGCGCGACGAGCATCAGCGCGCAGCGCTGCGCGGCTTCCTGCCCGAATTCGAGATCGCGGTCCTCGCCCAGCCGGCCGGTCATCAGCGCTCCGTCCCTGAACGGCAGCTGGCCCGAGACGTGGAGCAACCCCCCGGCCTCGACCACGGGGACATAAGCGGCGACGGGGGCGGCAGCCTCGGGAAGGCTCAGGCCCAGCTCTTCGAGCTTGCGATCGATGGCGGTGGTCATGGCGCCCGCTCAACCACTGGCGGCATCGGCGGTCAACCCCTCGGCAAAGCGCGCCTCGATCCACGCTTGCGCCGCGCGCCAGTCGTCGATCCGCGCGTGCGCGTGCGGCGCGGGCGGCACCTTGTGCGCCAATTCGGGCTCGGCAACCATGTGGAGGCGGAACACCCCGGGCGCGTGCCTGGCGACCGATTCGTGGTGCACCGGAAGATCGTCGACGAACACCGCGACCGGCGGACGATATTCCTCGATCAGCCGCGCCACGGGCGCGCCCTTGCCACCTTGGTTGCACACCACATGGTGCGCGATGCCGTGGCTGGCGAGCTGGGCGATGCGGTGTTCGCGGCAATGGTCGCCCAGGTTGGTGAGCACGACGATCTCGGCCTTGTCGGCGAGCGACGCCAGCGCCTCGCGCGCATGGGGGACGAGCGTCTGGCGGTCCATCTCGGCGGGGAAGAAATCGTCGAGCAGCGCCCACATCTCCTCGCGCTCGAGCAGCGCGCCGCTAGGCCGCCGCTTCATCGACGTGGCGAAGTCGCCGCCATTGGGCAGGAAATCGATGTCGTGCACTTCGTCCAGCCAGCTTCCGAAATGGCGGACCATGTGGAGCAGGACTTCATCGCAATCGGTGATCAGCAAGGGTTTCATGCTTGCTCCAGCGTCGCGCGCGCGGCGACCAGTTGTTCGGGCTTGATGCCGAGCGCCGCGGCGCACGCCACCAGATCGGGCTCGTACGCCTCGAGAAAGCCGAGCGTCGCGGCGAGCAATTGCGCCTCTCCCGCCCGCTCGCGCAGCTCCGACGGATCGAGCC
>JAEWCK010000350.1 GCA_023390675.1 Pseudomonadota bacterium | reverse complement strand
CCACAAGATACTGCCGCTGGGAGGCCGGGTGGGGGAGCGGGCCGGTGCCGTTTCTCAAACACCACTAAATGCCAGTTAACCATCGATTGGCAAAGATATCCTTACGCGGGAGCGCTTCCGGGCGAGTCCCGCGGCGGAACGGCGTTAACCTGTTCTTATCCTGCCACATGCCATTCGACGCGCTGAGTTCGGTGAAGCTTCGAGGGGGTACATGCGCGTTCTGGCGATGGCATCGCAGAAAGGCGGGTCCGGCAAGACTACCTTGTCCGGCCATCTCGCCGTGCAGGCGGAGCGGGCGGGCTGCGGCCCGGTCGTGCTGATCGACATCGATCCGCAGGGCTCGCTCGCCGACTGGTGGAACGAGCGCGAGACCGATCTCCCGGCCTTCGCCCAGACCACGGTGGCGCGGCTCGCCTCGGACCTCGAGGTGCTGCGCCAGCAGGGCTTCAAGCTCGCCGTCATCGACACGCCGCCGGCGATCACCATGGCGATCCAGAGCGTGATCGCCGTCGCCGAGCTGATCGTCATCCCGACCCGGCCGAGCCCGCACGACCTGCGCGCCGTGGGCGCCACGGTCGACCTGTGCGAGCGCGCGGGCAAACCGCTGATCTTCGTCGTCAACGCCGCCACGCCCAAGGCGCGGATCACCAGCGAGGCCGCGGTCGCGCTGTCGCAGCACGGCACCGTCGCGCCGGTGACGATCCACCACCGCACCGATTTCGCCGCGTCGATGATCGACGGGCGGACGGTGATGGAAGTCGATCCCAATGGCCGCTCGTCGGGCGAGGTCCAGGCGCTGTGGGCCTATATCTCCGACCGGCTCGAGAAGAATTTCCGCCGCACCGTGTTCGCGGCGCCGGCGGCGGTCAATCACTTCGGCGCGGCGCGCCCGGCGGGCGGCTTCGGCCGCAGGGTGGTGAGCTGATGTACGGCACGCCCAAGCCCACCGCTTCGCTTTCCTCGGGGCTGCTCGCGCGCAAGGGCCATGCCCGGCCGGCGATGCGCCCGCAGGGCTTTGTCGGGCTGACCCCGACGGCGCCGCACGAGGATCTCGGCTGGAACGACATGGGCGAGGAAGAGATCGCGCCCGCGCCGCCCGCGCCCAAGCCGCCGGTGCTCCGCCAGATCGAGGAGCTCGACGAGAAGCTTTCCGCCGCGCAGGCCGAGCCCGCGCCGCAGCCGGTCGCAGTGAGCGCGCCTGCGCCCGCGGCGAAGCTCGCGCCCGCCGCCGCCGCCCGCGTGGCGCGCGAAGTCGCGAAGAAGACCAAGGCGGCGTTCACGCTCCGCCTCGACAACGACCGCCATCTGCGACTGCGCCTCGCATCGGCGGTGACCAACCGATCGGCGCAGCAGCTGGTGACCGAGGCGCTCGACGCCTTTCTCGAATCGCTGACCGAGGTCGAGGCGCTCGCGCGCCAGGTCGACCCGGCCGGGAAGCATGGGTGAGGGATAGACCATGAATACCCGTAGCAAGCTCCTTGTCGGCCTGTCGGCGCTCGCCGCCGGCGGCACGCTTTCGGTCGCGGTGGCGACGCAGGGCTTCGCGCTCTCGGCCTTCGCGTCGGACGCGCCCAACGCCAGGAAGGCGGCGGAAGAGGCCAAGGACGCGCGCAAGGCGCTCGCCAAGCGCAAGGCCGACAAGGCCGTGGCGCATGCCGAGGCGGCGGTGGCCAACGATCCGCAGAACGCCGAATATCGCGCGCTGCTGGGCCAGGCCTATCTGCTCGCGGGGCGCTTCACTTCGGCGAACCAGGCGCTTGCCGATGCGCTGACGCTCAACCCCGAGGACGGGCGCGTCGCGCTCAACCTCGTGCTCGCCAAGATCGCGACGGGCGACTGGGCCGGGGCTCGCTCGACGCTCAACACGCATGCCGATCACATTCCCGCGAGCGATCGCGGCCTCGCCTTCGCGCTGGCCGGCGACCCCGTCACCGCAGTCGACATCCTGAGCCCCGCCGCGCGCGAGGCCGACGCGACCGCCAAGACGCGCCAGAACCTTGCGCTGAGCCTTGCGCTCGCCGGGCGCTGGGCCGAGGCGCGCTCGATCGCGGCGATCGACGTGTCGCCCGACCAGCTCGACAACCGGATCCGCGAATGGGCGCATTTCTCACGCCCGACCAACGCCTATGACCAGGTCGCGTCGCTGCTCGGCGTGAACGCGGTGCAGGACGGCGGCCAGCCGGCGCAGCTCGCTTTGGTGCAGCAGAACAACGTGATGGTCGCAGCGGCAACTGCGGCGCCTGCGCCCGCGGCCGATCCGGTCGACGCCTATATGCCCGGCGCCACTGCCACTGCGGAAGCGTCGCCGACGCCGGTCGAGGCTGTCGCCGAGGCGGCGCCCGAGCCGCAGCAGGTCGCCGGCACCGGCCCGCAGGTCGTGTTCGGTCCGCGCGAGGAGATCGTCCAGCCGATTCCCGCTTCGGTGCGCCGCGCGGCGCCCGTCGCGGTCGCGCAGGCCCGCGAGCCCAGGGCCGTGCCCGTCGCGCAGGCCAGGCCGTCGCGCGGCAGCTATTATGTCCAGCTCGGCGCGTACAACAATTCGGCGGTCGCCCGCGATGCGTGGAGGCGTCTCACCGGACGCGTCGACGCGCTTTCGGGCCAGACTCCGCACGGCGCGAAGATCTCGACGCGCGCCGGCAATTTCTATCGCCTGTCGGTGGGGGGCTATGCCCGCGCCGACGCCGATGCGCTGTGCCGCCAGATCAAGGCCGGCGGCCAGACCTGCTTCGTGCGGGCGCAGGCCGGCGACGCGATGGCGGCATGGGCCAGGCCCGGCCGCGAGCAGGTCGCCTCGCGCTAAACCGTTTCCCTCTCCCATCGGGAAAACAGGAAGGCCGGGGCGGCGACGCTCCGGCCTTTTTTGTTTCCAATCCTCCCCCGCCAGGGGGAGGGGGACCAGCGAAGCTGGTGGAGGGGG
>JAEWCK010000343.1 GCA_023390675.1 Pseudomonadota bacterium | reverse complement strand
TCCCCTCCCCTTCCAGGGAGGGGAGCCTGCCGTCAGTTGCGGCGCGCGCGCTCCCTTGCGTCCTCGCGGCCGGCGATGAGCTGCTGGACGCGGCCATAGCCTTCCTCGCCCTCGCGCGCGCCCGCGCGGGCGGCGTCCTGATAGAGCGCCAGCGCCTCCTCATATTTGCCCGATTGCTCCGCGCAGAGGCCGAGGTTGAACAGTAGCGAGGGATGGCCCGGCAGCTCGGCGCGCATCGCCGCCCAACCGGTGCACGCGCCGCGCGCGTCGCGCTTGGTCAATTTGACGAGATCCTTGAAGCGCTTGCCCTGATCCTTCGACATGCCCTTGTCGCTCTCGCGCACGCGGATCTTGTAGGTCTCGACGCGGGGCGCGATGTCGCCGCGCACGGAATAGCCAAGATCACGGACGGCGCCGGCGATCATGTCCTCGACGGTCGCCGAGGGCCGTTCGTTGCCGCACCAGCTGCTCTCGTTGCGCCACGGCTTCGAGGCCGAATAGACGATCCGTCCGTCGCTGTTGCGCACCATGCGCAGGTCGACATTGACGTTGATCACGCGCTTGCGGCAGCGGACCTCGACATTCTCCTCCTTGGTGCACTTCCCCTTGTCGTCCTTGGTCGTGCACTTCTTCTCGGTGCGCGTGTAGGACGATTCGTCGACGCCGCTGGTGACGCCGCCCGAGAGCGAGCCCTCCGCCGCATCGCGCCCGGTGCGGCCGCCGAGCAGCTCGAAATGGGTGCCGTTCAGCCCCTGCTCGATCGCGCGGCCGAGCGCCGGCCCGTCTTGTCCCGACATGCGATCGATCGAGATCGAATGGAGCAGGCTCGCCTCGCGATTGGGCGCGGCGAACTCGCCGGTGATCTCGAGCACTTCGGCGCGGGCGATCCCCGCCGCCGCCACAGCAATGCCCGCCGCTATCCAGATGCGCTTCTTCATGACGCTCCCCCTGTCGTGAATGCCCTTCCCGGTCGTTTACCATATGAAACGTTCCGGCGCACCCCAGGTCCGCGCATGTTTCCGGAGTCGGGTTGCATCCCCTGACCTGCGATGCTAACCGCGCCGCGACCCATAGGGGGCCGCGCGTTCGGCCCCCGTTTCGCATGGGACGCAAAACCCGAACCCTCCAAGAGGAACCCCGTCGCGTGGAGAATTCCGCCGGTATCCAGGCTAGCCTAAGCGGACGCTACGCAACCGCCCTGTTCGAGCTCGCACGCGATTCGAAGACGCTGCCCCAGGTCGAGGCCAGCCTCGCCGCCGTCTCGCAGGCGCTCGCCGAATCGGACGATTTCCGCGCGCTGACCGCCAGCCCGCTGATCTCGCGCAGCGACGCCGAAAAGGCCGTCGCCGCTACCGCGAAGAGCCTCAAGCTCGACGGCACCACCGCCAATTTCCTCGGCGTGCTCGCGCAGAACCGCCGGCTGGGTCAGCTGCCGCAGGTCATCCGCGCGTTCCGCCAGCTCGCCGCCGCGCATCGCGGCGAGACGACGGCGCAGGTCACTTCGGCGCACCCCCTCACCACCGATCAGGTCGACGCGCTCAAGCAGCAGCTGCGCACCCGCATCGGCCGCGACGTCTCGATCGACCTGTCGGTCGATCCCACGCTCCTTGGCGGGCTGGTCGTGAAGATCGGCAGCCAGATGATCGATTCCTCGATCAAGACCCGTCTCAATTCCCTCGCGCACGCGATGAAAGGCTGAAGGCAACCACGATGGATATCCGCGCCGCAGAAATCTCCAAGGTCATCAAGGACCAGATCGCCAATTTCGGCACCGAGGCCCAGGTCTCGGAAACCGGCCAGGTGCTCAGCGTCGGTGACGGCATCGCGCGCATCCACGGGCTGGACAACGTCCAGGCCGGCGAGATGGTCGAGTTCGCCAATGGCGTGCAGGGCATGGCGCTCAACCTCGAGGCCGACAATGTCGGCGTCGTGATCTTCGGCTCGGACGCGGAGATCCGCGAGGGCGACACGGTGAAGCGCACCGGCACGATCGTCGACGTGCCGGTCGGCAAGGGCCTGCTCGGCCGCGTGGTCGACGGTCTCGGCAATCCGATCGACGGCAAGGGCCCGATCGTCACCGACCAGCGCAGCCGCGTCGAAGTGAAGGCGCCGGGCATCATCCCGCGCCAGTCGGTCAGCGAGCCGATGCAGTCGGGCCTCAAGGCGATCGACGCGCTCGTCCCCGTCGGCCGCGGCCAGCGCGAGCTGATCATCGGCGACCGCCAGACCGGCAAGTCGGCCGTCGCGATCGACACCTTCATCAACCAGAAGAGCGTCAACGCCGGCACCGACGAGAAGAAGAAGCTCTACTGCGTCTATGTCGCGGTGGGCCAGAAGCGCTCGACCGTCGCGCAGCTCGTCCGCACGCTCGAAGAGAATGGCGCGATGGAATATTCGATCGTGGTCGCCGCGACTGCGTCGGAGCCCGCCCCGCTGCAGTTCCTCGCGCCCTACACCGGCACTGCGATGGGCGAGTATTTCCGCGACAACGGCATGCACGCGCTGATCGTGTTCGACGATCTCTCGAAGCAGGCCGTCGCCTATCGCCAGATGTCGCTGCTGCTGCGCCGCCCGCCGGGCCGCGAAGCCTATCCGGGCGACGTGTTCTATCTGCACAGCCGCCTGCTCGAGCGCGCCGCGAAGATGTCGGACGCGAACGGGGGCGGCTCGCTCACCGCGCTGCCGATCATCGAGACGCAGGCGGGCGACGTGTCGGCCTATATCCCGACCAACGTGATCTCGATCACCGACGGCCAGATCTTCCTCGAGACCGACCTGTTCTTCGCGGGCATCCGTCCGGCGATCAACGTGGGTCTGTCGGTGTCGCGCGTCGGCTCGGCCGCGCAGACCAAGGCGATGAAGAAGGTCGCCGGCTCGATCAAGCTCGAGCTCGCGCAATACCGTGAAATGGCGGCGTTCGCGCAGTTCGGCTCGGATCTCGACGCCTCGACCCAGAAGCTGCTCAACCGCGGCGCGCGGCTGACCGAGCTGCTCAAGCAGCCCCAGTTCAACCCGCTGCCCTTCGAGGAGCAGACGGTGTCGATCTTCGCGGGGACGCAGGGCTTTCTCGACACGGTCGGCGTGCAGGACGTGGTGCGCTACGAAGCGGCGATGCTCGCCGACATGCGCGCGAACCACGCCGACGTGCTGAAGGCGATCCGCGACAGCAAGGACCTGAGCGACGACACCCGCGCGAAGCTCAAGGCCGCGCTCGAGGCGTTCGCGAAGACGTTTGCGTAATTGACCGTCACCCCGGCGAAAGCCGGGGTCTCAGGCCGCCGGCGCGCGGCCTGTGGCACGAGATCCCGGCTTTCGCCGGGATGACGAGGTAGGAAAGAATGGCGAGCCTCAAGGCGCTCAAAATCCGGATCGGGTCGGTCAAGTCGACCCAGAAGATCACCAAGGCGATGAAGATGGTCGCCGCCGCGAAGCTGCGCCGCGCGCAGGAGGCGGCGGAGGCCGGGCGCCCCTATGCCCAGCGGCTGGAAGCCGTGGTCGCGAGCCTCGCCAGCAAGGTGACGGTGAGCGAATCCTCGCCCCGGCTGCTCGCCGGCACCGGCAAGGACCAGGTCCATCTGCTGGTGGTCGCGACCTCGGACAAGGGCCTCGCGGGCGCGTTCAACACCAACATCGCCCGCCTCGCGCGTCGCCATGCGCAGGACCTTCTCGCTGCCGGCAAGACAGTCAAGATCTACACGATCGGCCGCAAGGGCCGCGCGGTGCTCAACCGCCAGTTCCGCAGCAACATGGTGCACGGGCACGAGCCGGGCGATCTCGGCAAATTGGGCTTCGCCGAGGCGCGCGCCTGGGCCGACGACCTGATCGCGCGCTTCGAGGCGGGCGAATATGACGTCGCGACGCTCTTCTATTCGAACTTCAAGTCGGTGCTGACGCAGGAGCCGACCGCGCAGCAGATCATCCCCGTCGCGGTCCCCGCGGGGGGCACCGGCGATGTCGGCTCGGCCGGCGCGGCGGTCACCTACGAGCCCGACGAGGAAGCGATCCTCGCGGATCTGCTGCCGCGCAACGTCGCGATCCAGATCTTCCGCGCGATGCGCGAGAACGCCGCGTCCGAGCAGGGATCGAAGATGACTGCGATGGACAATGCCACGCGCAACGCCGGCGACCTGATCAAGCGCCTGTCGATCCAGTACAACCGCGCGCGCCAGGCCGCGATCACGACCGAGCTGGTCGAGATCATCTCGGGCGCCGAAGCGCTGTGATGCGCGCGCCCGCGCCCTTCCTTCTCGCTACGCTGGCGCTCGCCGGCTGCAATGCCGCGCCCAAGGGGCCGAGCGTGCACGAGCAGGAAGCCGCGCGTGCGACGCAGGTCGACAGGTTGAAGGGCTGGGACCGCATGTTCCAGCCCGACGTGGCGCACGGCGCCGCCAACCAGCTCGGGCTCCATCCGACCGATTATGCCGCCGCTGCCGGGGGGTTCGAATCGAAGGGCGGCCCGGTGACGATCTCGAACAGCTTCGCCAGGGCGCCCAACCAGGTCGCCTACACGGCGAGCGGCAAGGCGGCCGGGACGATCGACGCCTTCGCCTTTGACCTGACGCTGAGCGACCCCGAGGTCGACGCGAAGGCGCGCGAGCGCTTCGCCAATCTGGTGCGCGACTTCGTCTTCCAGTCGAAGATCGACGCAAAGCCGATCATGGCCGCGATGACCACGGGCACGCCCGCCAAGGGCGACCTCGCCGGCGCGCCCTACGAGATCGCCAGGGCCGCCGACGCGAGGGGCGTCGACCACCTGACCGTGACTTTCACCCGCACCGGGGCTAGTGCCCCCGCCAACAGCAAGACCCAAGGATAGCAAGATGGCCACCGCAGCCCCGACCGCAGAAAAGCCCGCGCGCAAGCCGCGCGCCCCGAAGGCCGCCGCGACCACCGCGTCGGCTCCCGCGACGACCAACAATGTAGGCCGCATCAGCCAGGTGATCGGCGCCGTCGTCGACGTTGCGTTCGACAGCGGCCTGCCGGCGATCCTTTCGGCGCTCGAGACCGACAATAACGGCAACCGCCTCGTCCTCGAGGTTGCGCAGCATCTCGGCGAGAACACCGTCCGCACGATCGCGATGGACTCGACCGAGGGCCTGACCCGCGGCCAGACCGTCACCGACACCGGCTCGCAGATCCGCGTGCCCGTCGGCCCCGCGACGCTCGGCCGCATCCTCAACGTCGTCGGCGAGCCGATCGACGAGCGCGGCCCGGTCGCGACCGACCAGACCGCGCCGATCCACGCCAAGGCCCCCGAGTTCGTCGACCAGTCGACCGAGAGCGCAATCCTCGTCACCGGCATCAAGGTGATCGACCTGCTCGCCCCCTATGCGAAGGGCGGCAAGATCGGCCTGTTCGGCGGCGCCGGCGTCGGCAAGACCGTGCTCATCCAGGAGCTGATCAACAATATCGCCAAGGGCCATGGCGGCACCTCGGTGTTCGCCGGCGTCGGCGAGCGCACCCGCGAGGGCAACGACCTGTATCACGAGTTCCTCGACGCGGGCGTCATCGCCAAGGACGCAGACGGCAACGCGATCTCGGAGGGCTCGAAGGTGGCGCTGGTCTATGGCCAGATGAACGAGCCGCCGGGCGCCCGCGCCCGCGTCGCGCTGTCGGGCCTGACCATCGCCGAATATTTCCGCGACGTCGAAGGCCAGGACGTGCTGTTCTTCGTCGACAACATCTTCCGCTTCACCCAGGCGGGCGCCGAAGTGTCGGCGCTGCTCGGCCGCATTCCTTCGGCGGTGGGTTATCAGCCGACGCTGTCGACCGACATGGGCGCGCTGCAGGAGCGCATCACTTCGACCAACAAGGGTTCGATCACTTCGGTGCAGGCCGTGTACGTCCCCGCGGACGACTTGACCGACCCGGCGCCGGCGACCTCCTTCGCCCACTTGGACGCGACGACCGTGCTCAATCGCGCGATCTCGGAGCTGGGCATCTATCCGGCGGTCGACCCGCTCGATTCGACTTCGCGCGTGCTCGAGCCGCGCGTCGTCGGCCAGGAGCATTACGAGACCGCGCGCGCGGTCCAGGCGACGCTCCAGAAGTACAAGTCGCTGCAGGACATCATCGCCATCCTCGGCATGGACGAGCTTTCCGAAGAGGATAAGCTGACCGTGTCGCGCGCCCGCAAGATCCAGCGCTTCCTGTCGCAGCCCTTCCACGTCGCCGAGGTCTTCACCGGCATCCCCGGCGCCTTCGTGCAGATCGAGGACACCATCAAGTCGTTCAAGGCAGTGGTGAACGGCGAGTACGACCACCTGCCCGAGGCCGCCTTCTACATGGTCGGCGGGATCGATCAGGCGGTCGCCAAGGCCGCCAAGCTGGCCGAGGAAGCCTGATCGTGATCGGCCGCATCTTCCTGACCGCCGCCGCGCTGCTGCTTCCCGCAGCCGCGTCGGCGCAGGATGCGGCCAAGCCGATCGAGGAGGCCGCGGCCGATCTCGCCTACGGCTTCTGCCCGCTGTTCCTCGCCGGCCAGTTCCCGCTGACCGGCAATCCGCAGCTGACCGCGCTCGGCTTCGGCGACACGGTGGAGAAGCAGGCGAATGCCCGCTTCGGCGAGCTGCAGGTCGTCTCGGCCAGGCGCGCCGACGGCGAGCTGAGCTTCGGCGGCGCCCCCGAGAAGACGTGCAGCGTGGTCGTTGCGGGCGACAAGCGCGACGCCGCGCTCAAGATGCTCCATACCAACATGGAATATATGGGGCTGGACTTCAAACCCGCGACCGACGCCAAGGTACCGACGGTGCCCGGCGTCACGGTCGAGACCTTCAAGGCGCCGGTGGAGGGGCAGTTCCTCTACGTGCAGCTTATCCAGGCCGGTGGCGCGACGCCGATCGTCAGCGCCCAGCTCTTCGCGATGGACCAATAGAATGCCCTTGCACTTCGAACTCGTGACCCCCGAAAAGCTCCTCCGTTCGGAGGAAGTGCACATGGTCGTCGTCCCCGGCACCGAGGGCGATTTCGGCGTGCTCGAGGGCCATGCGCCGCTGATGAGCACGATCCGCGACGGCAATCTGGAGATCTACAAGTCGGGCGCATCGACTCCCGAGACGATCCGCATCGAGGGCGGCTTCGCCGAAGTCAACGCGCGCGGACTGACCGTGCTGGCCGAACAGGCGGGCTGATCATTCGCGCGCAGGCGCGCCGATCCGCAGCAGATGGCGTTGCGGATCGATCGTCAGCACATAATCCTTCAGGAAATCCGATCCGACGTTGATCGCGTCGGTCGAAGGCTCGGCATAGAGCGCCGTCGCGACGGCAAAGCTGGCTTTTCCCATCCCGACCGGCTCGCGCAGGGGCACTGCATACAGCGTCGCAGCGCCGTTCGTCCGCGCAGCCTGCCCCACCAGGGTCGGCGCGCCGGCTGAAATCCTGGCGACCACATCCTTGGGGATGACGAGGCCGCGGCTTGAGCCGGTGTCGACCTTTCCGGGATAGCATCCGCTCGCGAAGCACAGGGGGATAGCGAAACCGTCGCCATAGGCCACCACGCCCCGTCCCCCGCGCCGCAGCGCCTTGCCGCCGAAGGTGATCGTGCGCGCGGGATAATCCACGGTCACGACGCGATCGCCGAAGAAATCGCGCCCGATGATGCCCATCATCGGCTGCTCGCCGGGCTTGCGGCCCTTGTTGTAGTCCCGCGAGGGCAGCGCGATGCCGGTCCGCTCGATATCGCCGACGCGCAGGCTTCGCACCGCGACCAGATCGCTCTGCGTCGATGTCACGCCGTCCGAATTGGCGACGGTACCGGCACCGGGCAGGCCGAGCTCCGCCGTCAGCGCGGCATCCGCGCGGCCGATGCCGCTGGCGCCGGTGTCGAAGCCGAACCGATAGGGACCGCGCCCGTTCACCCAGGCGCTGATGAAGATATGGCCCTTGTAGAGCTCGAACGGGATCGAGAAGGGCCGGGCCGGCGGCGGCGCCACAGAATGCGATGCGATGGGCTGCGGCAATGCCAGCGCCGCGACGATCGAGCCCAACATGCGCATCCGCCTCTCCTTCATGGTGTATTAGCAATCTACTACACAATGGGAGGCGGTTGGCGATACGCCGTTATCGGATCATCCGGTGGTACACCCAGCGCATCGGCTTGCTCCCGTCGGCCATCGAGATTTCCGCGAGCAGGTCCTCGCCCTCGCGCCAGTAGCGAATGCGCTGCGGATAATCGTGCGCGCGGTTCTCGAAGCTCGCCGACATCCCCTCGCCCGGCGTCGCGCGGAAGTCGGCGGGCGGCTGTCCGTGGGGCTCGGCGTGGAAGACCAGCGCGTCGCCGTCGCGGCGGATCGTCATCCGCTCGTCCAGCGTGGTGAAGCGCTCGTGCCAGGTCTTGCTCGTGCCGCGCATCGATCCGTCGGGAAGCGCCTCCCACGCTTCGCAGACCCGCCCTTCGTCGAGCAGGCCGCCCCCGGTGCACCACTTTCCGAGCATCCAGGGCAGCGGCGCATCCGACGCCATAGCCCAGGCCGCCAGTCCGAATATGAGCGATCCGATCATCGCGGGTCCTCCCCTGTTTCGCCAAGCCCCCCCGACTAGAGCCCGTGCGAGGCATGCTGGCTTGAACCGACGCGACATGCCAGTCTGGCGCGCATGGACTATGCCGAGCTGCCCGTGCCGCCCGCGCTGAAGGGACTCGTCGCCGCGGTGTGGACGCTCGCGGCGGACCAGCCGGGGTGGATCGAGCACGAGGCGACCCCCGACGGCTGCATCGAGCTGATCCGCCGCCACGCGGGCCGGTCGGCGTGGCGGCGCGACCAGCCGGAATGCTTCGCGACGGGGCTCGCGACCAGGCCAATCCGCTTCGGCTTCAGCGGCGACGCGCGCTTCACGGCGATCAAGCTATGGCCCTGGGCATGGCACAGGCTCGGCGGCGCGCCCTGCCCGGGCTTCGCCGACGACTGGATCGAAGTCGCGCCCGCCTCACCGCTGGCGGCGCTGTTCGAGGGCGACGTCCCGGCCAACCTCCTCGCCGCCTTTGCCGGATCTTCGGCGCCGCCGCTCGGGCGCGCGATCCTGCGGCACGGCAGCGTGAGCGAGATCGCCCGCGAGGCCGGGCTCTCGTACCGCCAGCTCCAGCGCCGTTTCGCGGCGGAGATCGGGATGCCGCCGCGCACCTTTTTGAAGCTGCTGCGCTTCCGCGAGGCGCTGATCGACATCCAGGCGAACGAGGATTCGCTCGCCGATGCCGCCGCCGCGCGCGGCTATGCCGATCAGGCGCACATGGCACGCGATTTCCGCGCGCTCGTCGGGGTGCCGCCCAGCAATGCGCGGGGCCGGGCGCGCGGCCCGTTCCTCTAGAGTCGCCGCCAAATTAGGCAATTCTCAAGCCTTGGCCGCTAACCGTGCAGGATCACGGGGATATGCGAATTTCATGAGCGCTTTCGGACGACGCAGTGGAATGGGGGGTGGCACGGGCGGCAGGCCCGCGTTCGGCGTTGCGCGCCCGATGCAGGGCGGCAGCGCCGCACCGCGCCCCGCCGACGTGCCGCCGCCGGGCGGAGAGCAGTTCCCGCCGCTCAATTCGGTCCCGCTTCCCGGCGCGAGCAGCATGCCCGAGCCGATGGCCGATCGCGATCCTTCGGGGCCCAGCGTCGCCAGCAACGAGGCGATGGCGCGCCTCGCCGAGCGCCAGGCCGCCTCGGGCGAGGCCGGCAATTCGCGGATGGAGGGCTTCGAGGCCTCGATCCACCGCATCAAGGAACAGGTCCTCCCCCGCCTGCTCGAGCGCGTCGACCCCGAGGCGGCGGCAACGCTCAGCAAGGACGAGCTGGCCGAGGAATTTCGCCCGATCATCGGCGAGGTGCTCGCCGAGCTCAAACTCACGCTCAACCGCCGCGAGCAGTTCGCGCTCGAGAAGGTGCTCGTCGACGAGCTGCTCGGGCTCGGGCCGCTCGAAGAGCTGCTCGCCGATCCGGCGATCTCGGACATCATGGTCAACGGGCCCGAGCAGACCTTTGTCGAGCGCAAGGGCAAGCTCGAACTCGCCAACATCCAGTTCCGCGACGAGGAGCATCTGTTCCAGATCGCGCAGCGCATCTGCAATTCGGTCGGCCGCCGCGTCGACCAGACCACCCCGCTCGCCGACGCCCGCTTGAAGGACGGCAGCCGCGTCAACGTAATCGTGCCGCCGCTCTCGCTGCGCGGCACTGCGATCTCGATCCGTAAATTCTCAGCCAAGCCGATCACGCTCGACATGATGGCCCAAGGGGGCTCGATGTCGCAGAAGATGGCGACGATGCTCAAGATCGCCGGCGCGAGCCGCTTCAACATCGTCATCTCGGGCGGCACGGGCTCCGGTAAAACGACGATGCTCAACGCCCTGTCGAAGATGATCGACCCGGGCGAGCGCGTGCTGACGATCGAGGACGCGGCCGAACTCAGGCTCCAGCAGCCGCACTGGCTGCCGCTCGAGACCCGCCCGCCCAACCTCGAGGGTCAGGGCGAGATCACGATCCGCGACCTGGTCAAGAACGCGCTGCGTATGCGCCCCGACCGCATCATCCTCGGCGAAATCCGCGGCGCCGAGTGCTTCGACATGCTCAGCGCCATGAACACGGGTCACGACGGCTCGATGTGCACGCTCCACTCCAACTCTCCGCGCGAGGCGCTCGCCCGTATGGAGAACATGGTGATGATGTCGGACATCAAGGTGCCCAAGGAGGCGATCAGCCGTCAGATCGCCGACTCGGTCGACCTGATCATCCAGGTGAAACGCCTGCGCGACGGTTCTCGCAGGGTGACCAACGTCACCGAAGTGATCGGCATGGAAGGCCCGGTGATCGTCACGCAGGAGCTGTTCAAGTTCGAATATCTGGACGAGTCGGCCGACGGCAAGATCATCGGCGAATACCGCTCGATGGGCCTCAGGCCCTACACGCTCGACAAGGCCAAGCAGTTCGGCTTCGACCAGGCGATGCTCGAGGCGTGCCTGTAAGCGGCTGAGCGCGGCTGCTATGCTGCGCCCCGTGCTGACGCTGCTTCCCCTCGCGCTCGCCGCGCTCGCCCCCGTTCAGCAAGTCACTTTCGTCGTCGCGCCCGATGCCGAGGCGCGCTGGGTGGCGTTCGAGCTCACCCCGAGCAACCAGATCCGCTTCGCGCTGACGATCGGCGGCCGCCCCGCGCATGCGATCCTCGACACCGGGCTCAGCGACACGATCGTCACGCGCGCCTTTGCCGATGCGGCTGGATTGAAAGCCTCCGGCAGCGAGCAGGCGCTCGCGATCGGCGGCGGAGTCGATGTCGCGTGGACGCGCGGCGCGACGCTTGCGTTCGGCGGGCTCACGCGCAAGGGCGGGCGGATCGGGATCACCGACGTGCCGGGCCAGGAGCGGTTCGGCGCCGACGCCTTTATCGGCAGCGACACGCTCGGCTGCTGCGCGCTCGACATCGACTATGCCGCGCGGCGCTTCCGCATCCTGCCGACGGGCCGCCTGCCCTTCGCCGGCACCATCGCCCCGCTCGCGCGCTCGCCCGGCTCGGGCGTGCCGACCTCCGAAGTGCGCGTCGCGGGCAAGAGGCTGCGCCCGATCATCGTCGATACCGGCGACGGCTCGTCGCTCACCCTGACGCGCGCCGCGTGGCTCGCGGTCGGCTATAAGGGGCCCGTCACCACCACGCTCGGCTGGGGCATGGGCGGCGGCGTGGTGACCGATACCGCGGTGGTGAAGACGCTCGTGCTGCCGGGCCGCCCGGCTGCCGAATCCGAAGTGCGCGTCGAGGGCGAGGACGGCTTCTCGGCGCGCGCCGGCGCGGCGGGGCGAGTCGGCAACGGCCTGCTCGCGCGCTACCGCGTGCTGCTCGATCCGCGCGCGGGGCGGATGGTGCTGAGCCCCGCCGCCATGGCTCCGCCCGTCCAGCGATCGACCAGCGGATTGCTGCTCGGCTATTCGAACGGCGCGCTCGAAGTGCTCCATGTGATGCGCGGCTCGCCCGCCGCCGAGGCGGGGTTCCGCGACAGGGATCGCATCTGCGCCGCGGACGGCGCGCCGGTCGAGAAGGCGCCGGCATCATGGACGGCGGGCGCGCCCGGCCGCACCGTCCGCCTGACGATGTGCGACGGCAGCGAGCGCAGCCTGACGCTGCGGCTGTTCTATTAGTGCAGGTTGAGCGCCACGCTGGCGAGGATCACTGCGGCCAGCATCGCCAGCACCTGCACCAGCGGCCAGGGGATCAGGCCGACCCGGTCCATGTCGCGCCGGTTGCGCCGGCGATGCTCGCCGAACCCGCTCGCCACCGCGACCGCGAGCGCCACGCCCGCGCCGATCCACAATTGCGGGTGCATCAACCCCTCACTGCCCATTAACCATTACAATATAGCCTGATTTTCGTGCCGCGCCGAATTCGCACCCTCTTGTCGATGCTTCGCGACGAAGTCGACACCTATGCCGCGACGAGCGAAGAGATCGCCGCGCGGACCAACCTGCTCGCCCTCAACGCCGCGATCGAGGCCGCCCGCTCGGGCGAGGCCGGGCGCGGCTTCTCGGTGGTGGCGCAGGAAGTCAAGGCGCTGGCGCAGCAGGCGCGCGGCGCCTCGATCGAGTTCCGCTCCGAAGTCCGCGAGCGGCTCGCGCTCGGCGCAGGCATCGCCGACGAGATGGTCGGCGAGATCGAAGGCACGCGCCTCGTCGAGCTCGCCCAGGCGCTGATCCAGAACGTCACGCGGCATCTCTACGGCCGCAGCATCGACCTGAGGCTGATGGCGTCGGACGCCGAGATCATCGCCGCGGCCACCGATCCGAGCCCCGGGCACATCGCCGCCGCGCAGGACCGGCTCGCACTGATCACTCAGACCTCATCCTATTATCTCAACGCCTTCATGGCGAACGACCGCGGCCAGGTGATCGCTTCGTCCGATCCAGCCGCGCGCGTCCGCGGCGTCGATCTGTCGAACGCGCCGCAATATCTGAAGGCGATGGGCAGCTATCGCCGCGACGAATGGTTCACCGACGAAGTGTGGATCAATCCCTATTCGGACAATCGCGCGGTGCTCGTCTTCGTCACCGGCATCCGCACGCGCGGATCGGACGGACGCCCGGTCGGCGCGCTCTATCTCGAATTCGACTGGGAAGGCCGCGTGCCCCCGATCATTTCGGACCGCTCGCTGTTCGGCGAGAAGGACTGGGCGCGCACCCGCATCTCGATCGTCGACCAGAGCGACCGTATCGTCGCGAGCTCCGAAGGCATGCGCCACGGCGAAACGATCGCACTGCCCGCGCGCGCGGTGCGCGGCGCCGAGATCCGCGGCGACAGCATCATCGCCTTCGCCACCGCCGTCGACCATCACGGGTTCGACGGGCTGGGACTGCGCTGCGTGATCGAGCAGCGCACGCCGAGCGCCGCCGAGATCGCATCGGAACTGGGGTTGAAGGCGCGCGGCGCCTAGCCGCTCAGCAATTCTCGTATTTCCAGTTGCGGCGCTTGCCTTCGCGCATCCACGCCACCGCTTCCCCCACGCGCTTCGCCCTGGTCTCGGGCCGTTTGGCCTCGGCGATCCATTCGCAATATTCGCGGCGGCAACCCGGCGGGAAGCCTTCGAAGAT
>JAEWCK010000339.1 GCA_023390675.1 Pseudomonadota bacterium | reverse complement strand
AGCTCGCCACGCTCTCCCCGGGCGATCTCGTCGTCCATGCCGACCACGGCATCGGCCGCTACGAGGGGCTGACCCAAATCCCCGTCCAGAAGGCCCCGCACGATTGCGTCGCGCTGAGCTACGCCGGCGGCGACAAGCTCTACGTCCCCGTCGAGAATCTCGAGGTGCTCAGCCGCTACGGCGCCGGCGAGGAAGGCGCGGCGCTCGACAAGCTTGGCGGCGAGGCGTGGCAGCGCCGCAAGTCGCGGATGAAGGAGCGCATCCGCGAGATCGCGGGCGAGCTCATCGCCACCGCGGCCAAGCGCGCCACGCGTCCCGCCGAAGTCGCCGAGCCCGACGCCGGCGGCTACCCCGCCTTCGTCGATCGCTTTCCCTATGAAGAGACCGACGATCAGGATCGCGCGATCGCCGACGTGCTCGGCGATCTCGGCGCGGGCCGACCGATGGACCGGCTCGTCGTCGGCGATGTCGGCTTCGGCAAGACCGAGGTGGCGCTCCGCGCCGCTTTCGTCGCGGCGATGGCGGGGATGCAGGTCGCGGTGGTCTGCCCCACCACCTTGCTCGCGCGCCAGCATTTCCAGAACTTCACCCAGCGCTTTGAAGGCTTCCCGATCCGCATCGGCCGCCTCTCGCGCCTCGTCCCCGCGGCGGAAGCCAAAGTGACGAAGGAAGGCGTCGCCGACGGCACGATCGATATCCTCGTTGGCACCCACGCCGTCCTCGCCAAATCAATCGAGTTCAAGCGCCTCGGCTTGGTCGTGGTCGACGAGGAGCAGCGCTTCGGCGTCACGCACAAGGAGCGGCTCAAGGCCTTGAAGGCCGACGTCCACGTCCTCACCCTCACCGCCACGCCGATCCCGCGCACGCTCCAGATGGCGATGTCGGGCCTGCGCGAGCTCTCGGTGATCCAGACCCCGCCGGTCGATCGCCTCGCGGTCCGCACCTATGTCATGCCCTGGGACCCGGTCGTGCTCCGCGAGGCGTTGCTACGCGAGCATTATAGCGGCGGCCAGGCCTATTTCGTCACCCCGCGCATCGCCGACCTCCCCGAGATCGAGGAGTTCCTGCGGAACGAAGTCCCCGAAGTCCGCTACGTCGTCGCGCACGGCCAGATGGCGCCCACCGAGGTCGAGGAGCGGATGTCCGCCTTCTACGACAAGAAGTTCGAGGTGCTGGTCTCGACCACCATCGTCGAGTCGGGGCTCGACATCCCCAGCGCCAACACGCTGATCGTCAATCGCGCCGACAAGTTCGGGCTCGCCCAGCTCTACCAGCTCCGCGGCCGCGTCGGCCGCGCCAAGACGCGCGCCTATGCCTATCTCACCACGCCGCCCCAGCGGCAGATGACCGAGGCCGCCGAAAAGCGCCTCAAGGTTCTCTCCGATCTGGAATCGCTGGGCGCCGGCTTCCAGCTCGCCAGCCACGATCTCGACATCCGCGGCGCGGGCAATCTGCTCGGCGACGAGCAGTCGGGGCATATCAAGGAGGTCGGCTACGAGCTTTACCAGTCGATGCTCGAGGAGGCGATCCTCGACGCCAAGGCCGGGGGGCTGCGCGACGAGGCGCGCCCGCGCGACCTCTCGCCCCAGATCACCGTCGACGCGCCGATCCTCATCCCCGAGGAGTACGTCCCCGATCTCGATCTGCGCATGGGCCTCTACCGCCGCCTCAACGAAGTCGAGGACCGCGCCGGGCTCGAGGCCTTCGCCGCCGAGATGATCGATCGCTTCGGCAAGCTTCCCGACGCGACCGAGAATCTGATCACGCTGATCGAGACCAAGCTCAACGCCAGGACCGCCAACATCGCCAAGCTCGATGTCGGCCCCAAGGGCGCGCTCGCCACCTTCCACGGTGACAGGTTCCCCAATGTCGAAGGGCTGCTCGCCTATGTCGACCGGCTCGACGGCACCGCGCGGCTGCGCCCCGACATGAAGCTCGTCATCACGCGCGAATGGGCGAACCCGAAGTCGCGGCTCAACGGCGCGCTGCAATTGTCGCGGGGATTGGCCAAGGCGGCGATCTAACCATTTCGGACGTGAAGTTATAGGCTTGGCAACTAGTTGGAATTACTTGCCTTGTTCAGGGGAGGCGGGGCAATGACGGAACTCGCGGTTTTCGGGCAGCGCAGGCATCTGAGCGAAGCGATGCAACGCCTGACCGCGGCGCAGTCGATCGAGGCGATCGTCGCGGTGCTGCGCGATTCCGGTCGCGCGATCGCCGCCGCCGAGGGCGTGACGGTGATCCGCCGCGAAGGCGATCTCGTCGCCTATATCGCCGAGGACGCGATCAATCCGCTCTGGACCGGCAAGCGCTTCGCGATCGAGGCGTGCATCTCGGGCCTCGCGATCCTCGAGGGCAAGCCGATCGTGATCCCCGACATCTATGCCGATCCGCGCGTGCCCCACGCCGCCTATCGCCCTACGTTCGTGCGCAGCATGGCGATGTACCCGGTCGGGCTGGTCCGCCCGATGATGGCGATGGGCGCCTATTGGCGCGCGCCCGGCGAAGTCGATCCGGGCACCAGCGCAATGCTCGCCACGCTCGCGCGCCTCGCCGGCGTCACGCTCGGCCGCCTCGGCGCGCAATCGGCGGCGGCAGGCTGAGTCACTCCTCGACGATGTAGAATAGCTGGTCCGCGGTCGTATCCAGCGCCCGCGCCAGCTTGAGCGCGAGCAGCGCCGACGGAATGAACACCCGGTTCTCCACGGTCACGATCGTCTTGCGCGACACGCCCACCATCGCGGCAAGCTCGGACTGGGTCAGCCCGTGGCGCTGCCGCTCCTCCTTCAGCCGGTTGCCGAGCTCGGATACCTTCAACCCTCGGTCCCGCGTTCGAGCAGCAATTGGCTTACCAGCACCGCGAGCACGCCTGCCGAAAGGCAGACATGCGCCATGTCGATCGCGGTGAGATGCGTCGTCATGCTCGCGACATAGCCCGCGAAGCACGTGCAGATCATCACCCAAAAGCCGTGCCGGTACGAAGCCGCGCGCCGCGCCTGCGCCAGCTCGTCGTCGAGGATCGCGCGCACCTTGCGCGGCGCCAGCCACGCCCCGCCGCTCGCGAACAGCAGCAGCAGCGCCGCCGCCCAGACGAGGAACCCCGCAGTGCGGACGATATCCACCGCGCGCACTGCGTTCCCGCTCGGCCGCGCAATCGTGAAATAGGAGACCTGCCACACCGTGAATGCGATGGCGAACACCAGCATCCTGCGAAGCGCGCCGCGCTGCACCCGCTCGGCCAGCCTGTCGTGATCGTCCATATCGCCCCTCCTGCCCGTCAAAAACCGCAGAACTCTTTACATCGATGATACCTCAGGGTTACTTATCTGCCAATGCATGGGGGAGACAAGCCTTGGACATCCTGATCATCTTCGTCACGCCGGTGGCGCTCGTCCTGTTCGGATTCGTCATCATCCGCTTCCGTCGCCTCGACTGGCGCGGCGACGTCGGCTTCCAGCTCCCCTCCGCCCCCCAGGCCGTGATCTGGCTCCTTGCCTTCCTCGCCCTCGCAGTCGCCAGCGAGATGGCCGGCGGAGCGCTCGGCGTCGAGAGCAATGCCGGCAGTTGGCACGGCAAGTACGACGCGCTCAACCTCGCGATCCGCATCGCCGCAATCGGCCTGATCTATCCGCTCGCCGAGGAATTCTTCTTCCGCGGCGCGCTGCTCGGCATGGCCTCGCGCAAGCTCGGTGCTGCCGGCGGCGTGCTCATCTCCGCGCTCGCCTTCGCGGCGGTCCACCTCCAGTACGACTGGCGCAGCATGGCGCTGATCTTCGTCGATGCGCTGTTCTACGCGATCTGCCGCACGCGTACCGGATCGATCTACCTCGTCATGGCGATGCACATGCTCGGCAACGGCTATGCGATCTGGGAGCGCCTCTCGCCCTAGAGCCCGCGCGGCGCGACGATCTCCACTTCCTCTTCGTCCTCCAGCTCCTCGGCGGCGAACTTCTCGCGAGTCATCGTGAAGCTGCCGCTGGTCCAGTCCACTTTCCAGCCGCCCGCGATCTCGGTGCCCTCGCCGTCGATCCGCCCGCCATAATGAACCGCATGAACCCAGCCGCCGCTCCCGTCATATTGCTTGATGAAGGCGATCGCCGCGCCATCGCGCCGCCCCGCCACGTTCGCGCGGCGGATGCCGCCCGAACGCGCGTCCGGCTCGGTGATCGTGCCGGTGAAGACGCCAGCCGTCTCTTCCAGCACTGCGATGAAGCCATTGTCCTGGTCGCGGCTGACATAGCGGCCGTACCACACGCCGGTGACGTCGGCCGGATCGCTCACGCCGCCTTCGCGATCAGCTGCGCGAGCGCGGGCACGTCGACCGGCTCGGAGCACAGATAGCCCTGATAATATTGGCAGCCTTCCTTGGCGAGCAGGTCGAGCTGCTCGCGCGTCTCGACGCCTTCGGCGATCACTGCCAGCCCCAGCGAGCGCGCCATGTCGATCACGCCGCGCACCACCACGCGGTCGCGGTGCGATCCCGCAATGTCCTGGCTCAGCTTCTTGTCGATCTTGAGATAGTCGAGCGGCAGCGCCTTGAGGTACGCCAGGCTCGAATAGCCCGTCCCGAAATCGTCGATCGCCACGCGGCATCCCGCCGCGCGCAACTCGGTCAGCAGCCGCGCCGCCTCGCCCAGATCCTCCATGATCCCGCTCTCGGTGACTTCGAGCGTGAGGCGTCCACGCGAGAATCCGCTCGCGTCGATCCGCCCGAGCAGATGGTCCGCGAACCCCGGCCGCGCGATATCCGCGGCAGTGACGTTGATCGAGAGCCTGAGGTCGCCGAGCGCGCGCGGCCAGTTCGCCGCTGCCGCCAGCGCGCGCCGCTGGACATGGTCGGAAAGCTGCGCGTCGATCCCCGCGCGCGCCGCCGCAGCGAACAAGGTCTCGGCGCCGATCTCGCCCAGGCTCGGGTGCCGCCAGCGCGCCAGCGCCTCGACTCCCACGATCCGCCCGGTCGCGACTTCGACCTGCGGCTGGAACAGCACGCCGATCTCGGCGCGTTCGAGCGCGCGGTGCATGTC
>JAEWCK010000320.1 GCA_023390675.1 Pseudomonadota bacterium | reverse complement strand
GCCTCGCCCTCACCCTCGGCTTCCTCGCCGCCCTCGGCGGCATTGCCTTCGTCCTCGCGACGACCCCGGCCGCGACCGCGGCGGCGGCGGCGGCGCTTGCCGCGGCCTTCGCCTTCCTCGCGACCTTCGCGCGGCTCGCGCGAACGCGGGGCCCCGGCCTCCTCGTCCTCGACTTCCTCCTCGTCGATCTCCTCGACGAAGTCCTCGTCCTCGGGCTCCTCGACGAGCCGCTCGATCCGCGGCGCGTGCGCCGGCGGCGGGCCCGAAGCCTCGACCGCCATGCGCGCGCCCTCGAGCTCGCCGTCGGGCGCAACCTCGATCGTCACGCCGTAGCGGTCCTCGATCTCGGCCAGCTCGCCGCGCTTGCGGTTGAGCACGTAGAAGGCGGCTTCCTGGCTCGCGCGCAGCGTGAGCAGCGAGCCGCGGCCGCGCGCGGCCTCGTCCTCGATCAGCCTGAGCGCCGAGAGCCCCGCCGACGAGGCGGTGCGGACGAGGCCCGTGCCTTCGCAATGCGGGCACTGGCGAGTCGAGGCCTCGAGCACGCCGGTGCGCAGCCGCTGGCGGCTCATCTCCATCAGCCCGAACGCCGAGATGCGGCCGACCTGGATGCGCGCGCGATCGTTGCGGAGCGCCTCCTTCATCGCCTTCTCGACCTTACGGACGTTCGATCCGTGGTCCATGTCGATGAAGTCGATGACGACGAGGCCCGCCATGTCGCGCAGGCGAAGCTGGCGCGCGATCTCCTGCGAGGCCTCGAGATTGGTCTGGGTCGCCGTCTGCTCGATATTGTTCTCGCGCGTCGAGCGCCCCGAGTTGATGTCGATCGAGACGAGCGCCTCGGTCGGGTTGATCACCAGATAGCCGCCCGACTTCAGCTGGACGACGGGATGGTACATCGCCGCGAGCTGATCCTCGACATGCGCGCGCTGGAACAGCGGCACGGCGTCGGCGTATTGCTTCACCTTGCGGGCGTGGCTCGGCATCAGGAGCTTCATGAAGTCCTTGGCCTGGCGATAGCCCTCCTCGCCCTCGACGATCACTTCGTCGATGTCGCGATTGTAGATGTCCCGGATCGCGCGCTTGATCAGGTCGCTGTCGCCATAGACCAATGCCGGCGCGGTCGATTTGAGCGTCTCCTCGCGGATCCCGTCCCACAACCGCGCGAGATAGTCGAAGTCGCGCTTGATCTCGGTCTTGGTGCGCTGGAGCCCTGCCGTCCGGACGATGCAGCCCATCGAGGGCGGCAGCTTCAGGTCGGACATGATGCCCTTGAGGCGCTTGCGGTCCGCGGCCGACGAGATCTTGCGCGAGATGCCGCCGCCATGCGCGGTGTTGGGCATCAGCACGCAGTAGCGCCCCGCGAGGCTGAGATAGGTGGTCAGCGCCGCGCCCTTGTTGCCGCGCTCTTCCTTGACGACCTGGACGAGCAGCACCTGCCGACGGCGGATCACGTCCTGGATCTTGTAGCGGCGGCGCAGGTTCATGCGGCGCTCGCGCAGCTGGTCGGCGGCGCTGTCGTCGCCGCCATTGCCGCGCTTGCCGCGCCGGCGGCCACGGCCGCCCTCGGCCGGGGCTTCCTCGCCCTCGGCATGCTCGCCTTCTTCCTCGTCGTCGTGCGGACGCTCGAGCACTTCGACGCCATCCTCATGGTCGCCATGCTCGTCGTCGTCATAGTCCTCGCCGGCGCGCAGCGCGGCCTCTTCGGCGGCGTGCTCGGCCTCTTCGCGCAGCAGCGCGTCGCGATCCTCCTTGGGGATCTGGTAATAATCGGGATGGATTTCCGAGAAGGCGAGGAAGCCGTGCCGGTTGCCGCCGTAATCGACGAACGCCGCCTGGAGCGACGGCTCGACGCGGGTGACCTTGGCTAGATAGATATTCCCCTTGAGCTGCTTTCGCTCGGCGCTCTCGAAATCAAACTCCTCGATCCGGTTCCCCTTGACGACGGCCACGCGGGTTTCCTCCCGGTGGCGTGCGTCGATCAGCATACGCATGGTCATTTATATTTCTCCGGACGCGCCGGACGCAGGCCTGTGCGGCTCGCGCTGGCGCGCGACATAGAATGCGGACAGCGCCGGCCAAGCCGGCCGCGGTCGCGCGGGTTTCAAGAAATGCTGCTGCTTGCACGGCACGTCCGGGAGCGTGGTCCGGGAGCTCCGCCACCGCCGCGCGGCCGACTTGCGCCGGGCGGGTCAGTCGGTGGGGAAATTGCCTCATGCGAGCGTCAACCTAAGAACTGTCGCGGCAAATGCGGCCGCGGATACATTTCCGGCGCAGGCCGGGCCCGCACTGCCTAGCACTCGCGTGCGCCCGCGGCAACTGCGCCCCCGAAGGTTGCGGTTCACAACAAACGGCAGGAAGTTGCCGCCATTGCCGGCAAAAATATGCCGAATCGCGGATTAACCGCATCGCTTCACCGTGGCTGAAGGCGGGGCGGCTAGAGCGGGCGCGTCAGGGAAGACGTGTTCGTTCGAGAGTATCGCTTCATGCATTTGGGCTGGACCCCCCACCGCCCGGCGCGGCATATCGCGCGGGTGCTTTTCCTGCTCGCTCTCCTCGCCGGCTGGCTGACCGGGGTTCCGAGCTGGGCCGGCGTCGTTCAGGAAGTGCGCGTGAAAGGCGACCGCGTGGTCGTCAAATTCGATGCGCCCGTGACGCAGGCGAGCGCCTTCGTGCTTGCCGGACCGCAGCGCATCGCCCTCGATATCCAGGGCGCCGAGCCAGGCCGCACCGCTTATGCCGGCGGCGCAGTGGCCAATATCCGTCAGGGCTCGCAAGGGGCCGACGGCGCGCGCGTGGTGTTCGATCTCGCGCGCCCGGCAATCGTCACCGAAGGCGTTTTCGGGCGCGACGGGCGCACGCTCACGCTCCAGCTGCGCACGGTCGACGACGCCGAGTTCGCGCGCGCCGCGGCCGAGCGGCGGATGAGCTTCCTACCGCCCTTCACCTATCTGCAGCCCGCGAGCCGCCATTCGTACAGCGAGAGCATGGCATTGCCCCGCCGGCTGCCCGCCGCGCCGCTGCCGCGCGTCTATGGCGACGCCAGCCGACCGCTCGTGGTGATCGACGCCGGGCATGGCGGGCACGATCCCGGCGCAATCGGATCGAGCGGCGTGCGCGAGAAGGACATCACGTTGAAGACTGCGCTCGCGATCCGCGACGCGCTGCTCGCCTCGGGCCGCGTCCGCGTCGCGCTCACCCGCGACGACGATCGCTTCATCGTCCTGCAGGAGCGCTACAATATCGCGCGCAAATTGGGCGCCGACCTGTTCATCTCGATCCATTGCGACAGTGCGGGCAATCCCGAGGCGACCGGCGCGACGGTCTACACGCTCTCCGAAGTCGCGTCGGACAAGGAAGCCGCGCGGCTCGCGGCCCGCGAGAACAAGGCGGACATCATCGCCGGGGTCGATCTCGGCACGCAGAATCCCGACATCTCGTCGATCCTGATCGACCTGACCCAGCGCGAGACGATGAACATGTCGGCGAGCTTCGCGCGCCTGCTCGGCCGCGAGGCGCTGCCGCTCATCCCGACCAAGGCCAATTTCCACCGCATGGCCTCGCTGATGGTGCTGAAGGCGCCCGACATGCCTTCGGTGCTGTTCGAGACGGGCTATATCTCGAACCTCCACGACGCCGCCTTCCTCGCCTCGGACGACGGCCGCAGGAAGGTCGCGCAGAGCGTGCGCAAGGCAGTCGAGATCCACTTCGCGACACGGCTGGCGGCGCGCTGATCCATTCCTCCCCGAGCTTCGCTCGGGGAGGGGGACCGCGCCCGAAGGGCGTGGTGGAGGGCCGCCGCGAAGACGGCGGTGTGCCACCGCCGCCCCTCCACCATCGCTGCGCGATGGTCCCCCTCCCCCAGCAAGCTGGGGGAGGAATTGATAGAGTCCCGCTTCCCTCCCGCCTCAATCCTGCTAGACCCCGTCCCCGATGGCCGAGGGTGAAGTTTCCAGCGTAAAGCTGCGCATCAAGCGCGAGATCGGGGGGTTGCGCGGGGCGTTCGAGCGCGTTCGCCACCGCTGGTGGTTCCGCGTGCTCGCGGTGCTCGCGCTGCTCTCGGGCGTGTTCGTCTTCCTCGTCTGGCTGTTCATCGCGCGCAACCTGCCCTCGGTCGATACGCTCAGGACCTACGAGCCGCCGCTGCCGACCAACGTCCGCT
>JAEWCK010000267.1 GCA_023390675.1 Pseudomonadota bacterium | reverse complement strand
CCGCGGCGCGGCGCTATGTCGCGGAGCGCGGCGCGCTGAGCGAAATCGAACGCGCGGCGATGGACATGCCCCCGGCGCCGCAGCCGGCAAGATAAGAGGAAGCAAGATGGCAGAGATGGGCCGGTTCGACTGGCAGGATCCGTTCGCGCTGGACGACCAGCTGACCGACGAGGAGCGAATGGTGCAGGCCGCCGCGCGCGATTACGCGCAGGGCGAACTGCTCCCGCGCGTGACCAGCGCATATCTCGAAGAGCGCTTCGACCGCGAGATCATGAGCGAGATGGGTTCGCTGGGGCTGCTCGGGCCGACGATCCCCGAGCAATATGGCGGGGCGGGGCTCGGCTATGTCGCCTACGGCCTCGTCGCGCGCGAAGTCGAGCGCATCGATTCGGGCTATCGCTCGGCGATGTCGGTGCAGAGCTCGCTCGTGATGCACCCGATCAACGCCTATGGCACCGAGGAGCAGAAGCGGAAGTATCTGCCCAGGCTGGCGACGGGCGAATGGGTGGGGTGTTTCGGACTGACCGAGCCCGACGCCGGCTCCGATCCGGGCAGCATGCGTACGCGCGCGGACAAAGTGGACGGCGGCTACCGCCTGACCGGCTCCAAGATGTGGATCACCAATTCGCCGATCGCCGACGTCTTCGTCGTCTGGGCGAAGAGCGAGGCCCACGGCGGCGGGATCAAGGGCTTCGTGCTCGAGAAAGGCATGAAGGGGCTTTCGGCGCCCAAGATCGAAGGCAAGTTGAGCCTGCGCGCGAGCATCACCGGCGAGATCGTGATGGACGGCGTCGAGGTCGGCGAGGAGGCGCTGCTTCCGGAGGTGCAGGGGCTGCGCGGGCCGTTCGGCTGCCTCAACCGCGCGCGCTACGGCATCGCCTGGGGCACGATGGGCGCGGCCGAGGCGTGCCTGCACGCCGCGCGGCAATATACGCTCGACCGCGCGCAGTTCGGCAAGCCGCTCGCCGCCAACCAGCTGGTGCAATTGAAGCTCGCGAACATGGAGACCGAGATCGCGCTTGGCCTGCAGGCGGCGCTGCGCGCGGGGCGGATGTTCGACGAAGGCACGCTCAGCCCCGAGACGATCAGCATCATCAAGCGCAACAATTGCGGCAAGGCGCTCGATATCGCGCGGGTCGCGCGCGACATGCACGGCGGCAACGGCATCTCGGCCGAGTTCCACGTGATGCGCCACGCGATCAACCTCGAGACGGTCAACACCTATGAAGGCACGCACGACGTGCACGGGCTGATCCTCGGGCGCGCGATCACGGGGATCGCGGCGTTCTGATGGACCTGCAGCCGACGCTCATCGGCGAGACCGTGATCCTGCGGCCGACGGTGCCGGAGGATTGGGAGGGGATGTACGCCGCCGCCAGCGATCCGCTGGTCTGGGAACTCCATCCCGCGAGCGATCGCTGGCAGGAGCCGGTGTTCCGCCAATATTTCGCCGATGCGCTGGCGAGCGGGGGCGGGCTGACGATCGTCGACAAGGCCAGCGGCGCGATCATCGGGGCGAGCCGCTATTACGGGCACAAGCCGGACGAGGACGAGATCGAGATCGGCTGGACCTTCCTCAAGCGCGATTATTGGGGCGGGGCGACCAATCGCGAGGTCAAGCGGCTGATGCTCGACCATATCCACCGCTTCGTGGAAACGGCGGTGTTCCTCGTCGGCGAAGGCAATTTCCGCTCGCAGAGCGCGATGGCGAAGATCGGCGGCGTGCGGCGCGCGGACATGCTCAGCCGCGAATACACCACCGGCGTGCACCGGCAGATCGTCTACGAGATCCGCAGGCCGTGAAGCCGCTCGCCGGCATCAGGGTCGTCGAGCTGGCGCGGATCCTCGCGGGCCCCTGGTGCGGGCAATTGCTCGCCGATCTCGGCGCCGAAGTGATCAAGATCGAGCGGCCGGGCGAAGGCGACGACACGCGGCATTGGGGGCCGCCGTTCATGACGTCGCCCGAGGGCGAGAATCTCGACGCGGCCTATTTCCATGCGTGCAACCGCGGGAAGACGAGCAGGGCGATCGACATCGCTTGCGCCCAGGGGCAGGCCGAGGTCCGCGCGCTGATCGCCGATGCCGATGTCGTGATCGAGAATTACAAGGTCGGCGGCCTCACCAAATACGGGCTCGATCCCGCGCGGCTGCGGGCGGATTTCCCGCGACTCGTGGTCGCCTCGATCACCGGCTTCGGGCAGGACGGGCCCTATGCCCACCGCGCCGGCTACGACTTCATCATCCAGGGGATGGGCGGGTTCATGTCGCTGACCGGCGAGCCCGACGGCGCGCCGCAAAAGGCAGGCGTGGCCTATGCCGACATCTTCACCGGGGTCTATGCGGCGGTGGCGATCCTCGCGGCGCTGCGACGGCGCGACGCAACCGGAGAGGGCGCGCATATCGACATGGCGCTGCTCGACACGCAGGTCGGCGTGCTCGCCAACCAGGCGCTCAACTGGATGGCGAACCCGGCCAAAGTGCCGAGCCGGATGGGCAACGGCCACGCCAATCTGGTGCCGTATCAGGCCTTCGCCTGCGCCGATGGCGAGCTGATCGTCGCGGTGGGCAACGATTCGCAATTCCGCAAGCTCTGCGGCGTGCTCGGGCTCGGCCTGGCGGACGACGCGCGCTTCGCGACCAACCCGGCGCGCGTGACCCACCGCGCCGCGCTGATCCCGCCGCTCGCCACTGCGATCGCGGGCTGGGCCAAGGCCGATCTCTACGAGGCGCTCGAGGCGGCGGGCGTGCCGGCGGGGCCGATCAACGCCGTGGACGAAGTGTTCGCCGATCCGCAGGTGATGGCGCGCGGGATGCGGATCGTGCGCGACGGGCTGCCGGGGCTGGCGAGCCCGATCGTGATCGACGGCGAGCGGATGGTGTCGGACCGGGCGAGCCCGAAGCGGCCCGACACTCCCTAAAGGTCATTCCTCGGGCGAGAGCGCCGCCAGCCAACGCGTGATTTTGGCAATCTCGGCCTTGGTCAGATCGGCAGGAACCCTGATTTGAACTGGAATATCTCTAGTGAGGAGATAGACCTGCTCGGCCGTCGCCTGCGCGGTGCCGGGCGCAGCTTCGCCCCGCAGGAGCACTCCGCTCTTAACGAATCGGGACTCAAAACCCCGCCGCCCTACGATAAAGCTCCCATAACCAGAGTCCGCAAGCTCTTTGAGCGCCGGAATGACATGCCACCGCTCATATCCGCTTTTTTTTGAAATGGCTTCGACGTCTATTTCTTCTTCCCGCGCCTGCCTGACAACATTGAGGACTTCCTTAGCGATATCGGAGAGTGCCATCGGCTCAGCGCTCCAGCCGCGTGGGCCAACCCTTACGGCCGTTCTTAAACGCCCCGAATCCGCGCCGTGCGAGCTTGCGCAGGCAAAAAATCGCGGTCGCGCGGTCGCATGCCCAATCATTCATGGCTTCTTCAACGGTATACATATGATTCCCTTTTCGAGGTTGTGCGGCTCATATGCCCCGTCTTTTGCGTTATGGCAATACCTTAAATACTATAATCAAACTATGGGCGCTATATCCCCAGTCGCCGCATCAGCTCCTGCGCCGCCGCAGGGGCGCGGACCTTGCCGCCGTGGATGAAGAAGATGAAGGTCTCGCGCGGAGTCGCGGGCGGGCTCTTGTCCTCGACATAGGGGAGGCCTTCGGGGCGGCCGCCGTTGGCCCAGCTCTTCGCGGCCGCGCTCCAGCGCGGGAAATCGGCTTCGGGGTAGCAGAGCGGATTGTCGTCCTCGCCTGCCTCGAGCCGCGCATAGACGAAGTCGCCCGTCACGTCGGCGATCGCGGGATATTGCGGCGAATCGGCATAGACGATCGCGACGCCGGCCTTGCGGCACATGTCGATAAATGCCGGGACCGCGAAGCTTTCGTGGCGGACCTGGATCGCGTGGCGGAGCGGCACGCCGTCCTGCGCGCGGGGAAGCAGATCGAGGAACGCCTCAAAGTCGGGCGCATCGAACTTCTTGGTCGCCATGAACTGCCAGAAGATCGGGCCGAGCCGGTCGCCCAATGCCGTGAGCCCCTGGCCGACGAAGCGCTGGACCGATTCGCCGGCTTCGGCGAGCACCTTGCGGTTGGTGCAGAAGCGCGAGCCCTTGACCGTGAACACGAAGCCATCGGGCACCGTTTTCGCCCAGCCTTCGAAGGTCTGGGGCTTGAAGGTCGAATAATAGGTGCCGTTGATCTCGATCGCCGAGAGCTGCCGGGAAGCGAATTCGAGTTCCTTCTTCTGGCTCAAGCCCTCCGGATAGAAGGTCCCGCGCCAAGGCTCGAAGGTCCAGCCGCCGATGCCGATTCGGATGGGTGCTTGCGTCATGCGCCGCACCCTAGCGCGGGATCAGCGCAGGCGCGACCAGGTCTGCGATTTGCAGATGAGCCCGAACAGCACGCAGCCTTTGCCGACCATCTTGTCGCCGCCCTGAAACTCGATCGTGCCCGAAAAGGTCTGGCGGATGTCGGGGACGAACACCTTGCCGCTCCATTTGCCGTCGCCCGCGGGCTTGAGGTCGCGGAACAGCGCAGTGCCGACGAGCCGGGTGGTGCCGCCGCGGCGCGCGTCGGCGATCGCCTTGTCGCTCGCCCAGGTGACTATGCCGCAGACCGCGCCGTCGCACCGGTCGAGCCGGACATGGACGCTGTTGCCCGGATTGCGCCACTCGCTGGCGATCGGCGCCTCGGACGGACCGGCGGCAGCGATCGCGGGGAAAAGGACGAGCGCGGGCAGAATCGCCCGGATAAGGGACGCGAACATAAGGGGCTTCTTGGCTGTGGTTCCTGAACGCCGGCTGAGATGGAAATGCTGCAGGTGCGAAACAAGGGGTCGTTCCGGAAACGCAGCGTTTGCGAAATCAGCCGGGGATGCGGTGCCACGTCTGCGACTTGCACCCGATCCCGAGCAGCAGGCAGCCGCGGCCGATCATCGTATCGCCCTCGACCGTGACCGAGCCCGAAAAGGTGCGGTTGATGTCGGGGACGAAGACCTTGCCTTTCCAGCTGTTCGGCCCCGAGCGGTAGAGATTGCGGAAGATGCGCGTGCCGACGAGATTCTGCGTGCCGCCGCGGCGCGCGTCGGCGATCGCCTTGTCGCTCGCCCAGACGACCGTCCCGCAGATCGCCCCGCCGCCGCACGGTTCGTAGCGGACGTGGACGGTGTTGCGCGGGTTGCTCCAGAC
>JAEWCK010000262.1 GCA_023390675.1 Pseudomonadota bacterium | reverse complement strand
CCCCCTTCCTTTACCCCTGGAGCCGGAGCTTACTCGGCCGCCGCGACCTCTTCGGTCGGGCGGACGTCGCGGCGCTCGGCGATGCGGGCCGACTTGCCGGTGCGGCCGCGCAGATAATAGAGCTTGGCGCGACGGACGACGCCCTTGCGGACGACTTCGATCGACTCGATGTTCGGCGAATAGAGCGGGAAGACGCGCTCGACGCCCTCGCCGAACGAGATCTTGCGGACGGTGAAGCTGCTGCCCATGCCCTTGTTGGCGCGGGCGATGCACACGCCTTCATAGTTCTGCACGCGGGTGCGCTCGCCTTCGACGACCTTCACGCCGACACGCAGCGTGTCGCCGGGGCGGAATTCCGGAATCTTCTTCGCCGCGGTGAACTTGGCGATCTGCTCGGCCTCGAGCGTCTGGATGAGGTTCATCTCATTCGTCCTTGTTTCGTCGCCGCGCGCCAGAGGGAGGCTTGACCCGAGCGCCCTCGTGGCGCTCCCAAAGGTCTGGCCTCCTTAGCCGTGTGTCGGTCTCGGCCATCTGGCGTCGCCAGGCCTCGATCCTCGCATGATCCCCCGATCGCAGCACTTCGGGGATCGTGCGCCCTTCCCATTCATAAGGTCGGGTATATTGCGGATATTCGAGCAGCCCCGTTTCGAAGCTCTCGTCCATGCCGCTGGAAGGCGCGCCCATTACTCCGGGAATGAGGCGAATGCAAGCGTCGAGCAGGGTGAGCGCCGCCATCTCGCCCCCGGAGAGGATATAGTCGCCGATCGACACCTGCTCGATCCCGCGCGCCTCGAACAGGCGCTCGTCGATGCCCTCGAACCGGCCGCATAGAATTGTCACCCCGGCCCCCTCCGCCAGCGCGCGGACGCGCGCCTGGGTGAGCGGCGCGCCGCGCGGTGTCATCGCGAGCACGGGGCGGTCCGGCGCGACACTGTCGAGCGCCTTGGCGAGCACGTCGGCGCGCATCACCATCCCTGCCCCGCCGCCCGCGGGCGTGTCGTCGACCGAACGATGCTTGTCGGTCGCGAAGTCGCGGATCTGCACCGCGTCGAGGCTCCACAGCCCCTCGCGCAGCGCGCGCCCGGCGAGCGAAATACCGAGCGGCCCGGGAAACATTTCGGGATAAAGCGTTAGAACGGTCGCGGCGAAGGCCATGCGGGCCTTTCCCCCTTGGGAGCCTGATTGGCAAGATGGACGATTGCATCATCATCGGCGCAGGCCCGGCCGGCCTCACCGCGGCGATCTATCTCGCGCGCTTCCACCTCTCGATCCGGCTGTTCGATTGCGGATCGAGCCGCGCCGCGATGATCCCGAGGACGCACAACCATGCCGGCTTTCCTGAGGGAATTTCAGGCAAGGAACTGCTCGAGCGGATGCTGGCGCACGCCGAGAAATACGGTGCGGTGCGGGAACTCGCCGAAGTCACCGGCCTGCGCACGATCGAGAACGGCTTCGGCGTCCGCGTCGGCGAGCGCGAGCTGGGCGCGCGGGCGGTGCTGCTCGCTACCGGCGTGGTCAACAACCGCCCGGACATGCCCGCCGATTTGCACGACGAAGCGCTCGCGCGCGGGCTGCTGCGCTACTGCCCGATCTGCGACGGCTATGAAGTCACCGACCGGAAGATCGGCGTGATCGGCACCGGCGAGCATGGCGCGCGCGAAGCGCTGTTCCTTCGGGGCTACAGCGAGGACGTGACTCTGATCGCTCCGCAAGCCGGGCACGACATGCCGCAGGATCACGAGGAGGCGCTCGACGCCGGCGGAATCGAGCGGGTCGACGGCCCGTGCGGCGGTTATGCGATCGAGGACGACCGGATCGCGCTCGACACGGCCAAGGGCCGGATCGCTTTCGACACGATCTATCCCGCGCTCGGCTCGCGCATCCGCTCGGGCCTCGCGGTGCAGGCCGGCGCGCGCGCCTCCGACGACGGATGCCTCGAAGTCGACGATCACCAGCGCACGTCGATCCCCGGGCTGTTCGCGGCGGGCGACGTCGCCAAGGGGCTCGACCAGATCAGCCACGCGATGGGCGAGGCCGGCGTCGCCGCCACCACGATCCGCAACATGCTCGACGAGCAGCATCCGATCCGGCGCTAGCCCTCGACGAAGGCGTCCGCGACGACGAGCCGTTCGGCATCCCATTCGGGCACTGCCTCGGGCTTCATCGGAACCATGAAACGCTTGCCGGTGGGGCGCTCGATCTCGAGCACGTCACCGGCGCCGTAATTGTCGACCGTGACGACGGTACCGAGCGTCTCGCCACCTTCCGAGACGGCGGAGAGCCCGATCAGGTCGACATGATAATATTCGCCGTCCTCAAGCGGCGGGAGCATCGAGCGCGGGACGGTGAGCGCGGTACCGCGAAGCGCCTCGGCCGCATTGCGGTCGGCGATCTCGGCGAAGCGCGCGATCGCTCCGTTGGGGCCGGTGCGCAGCGATTTGAGCGTGAGCGCGCCGGCATTGAAGCTCTTGTAAGCCGAGAGGTCGTCGGCGAAGACCTTGAGGCGAACCTCGCCGGCGATGCCGTGCGCGCCGATGATCGCGGCGAGAGTGACGGCGCGATCCATCAGATCGTCGGTCCGGCGAAAGCCGGGATACCGCACCCCAAGCCGCGCGCTCGCCCTTTGAGACCCCGGCTTTCGCCAAGGTGAGGGTCAGCCTTTCGGCGAACCCTCCTGCTCGCCCGGCGCGTCGTCCGCGCCCTCGGCGGGTTCGTCGGCCGAGACGCCGGCGGGGTTGGTCTGGGTGTCGCCCGGCTCATCGCGATCCTGTGTGTCCGGGCCGGTCTGGGGTTTGCTCGCCATCATGCACTCCTCTGGACGGGGTTCGTCCGGACAAACGCATGATGGCGCGCAAGTGCCTCAGCCTTCCGACTTTTCTTCGGCCGGCGCTTCCTCGGCGGCAGCTTCCTCGGCCGGAGCCTCGGCGGGGGCTTCTTCAGCGGCAGGCGCTTCGGCCTCGACCGCGGGAGTCTCCTCGGCGACGGCCTCGGCGACCTGCTCGGCCTCGGGCGTCGGCTCCTCGGTCGCAGCTTCGACTTCGGCGGCGATCACCGCTTCGGCCTCGGCCTGCGTGTCCTCGGCGGGAGCTTCCTCCGCGACGGGCTCGGGCGCGGGCGCCGCAGCCGCCTCGGCCGCCGCTTCCTCGGCCGCCTTCAGCTTCTCGGCACGCTCCTCGGCGCGCTCCTTGGCCTTCTCGCCCGGCTCGGCCTTTTTGGGGTTGTTGCGCGCGGCGCGCTCACGGACGCCCGCGGCGTCGAGGAAACGGAGCACGCGATCGGTCGGCTGCGCGCCGACGCTCAGCCAATGCGTCGCGCGATCGGCGTCGAGCTTGACGCGCTCGGGCGAGTCCTTGGCGAGCAGCGGGTTGTAGGTGCCGATCTTCTCGATGAACTTGCCGTCGCGCGGGCTGCGCGCATCGGCGATCACGATCCGGTAATAAGGGCGCTTCTTCGAACCGCCGCGCGACAAACGCATGGATAGAGCCATTACTAATCTTCCTTCTTCATATTCGTCACCCCGGCGAAAGCCGGGGTCTCGTGGTTGCTGTCGTACTCGCGCCGCCTGAGATCCCGGCTTTCGCCGGGATGACGGCTATTTCTTCTTCAAAAGATTCTCGAAACCGGGCGGCAGGTTCGGGCCGCCGGGCAGGCCGGGCAGCGAGCCGCCCATCTTGCCCATCATCTCTCCCATCTCGGGGCCACCAAGCGCATTGCCGACGCCGCCCATGCCGCCGCCGGGGCCGCCCTTGCCGAGCATGCCAAGCATGCCCTTGAGGCCGCCCATCTTCTTGAGCCGCTTCATCGCGGTCTGCATTTCCTGGTGCATCTTGAGGAGCTTGTTGACGTCCTGCACGGTCGTCCCCGAGCCCTTGGCGATCCGGATCTTGCGCTTGGCGTTGAGCAATTCGGGCCTGGCGCGCTCCCTGGGCGTCATCGACGAGATCATCGCGTCCATGCGGAGCAGCACCTTGTCGCCGCCGACCTGATCGACCGCCGCCTGGGCCTTCTTCATCCCCGGGATCATGCCGGCGAGCGCGCCGATGCCGCCCATCCGACGCATCTGGGCGAGCTGACTGCGCAGGTCGTTCATGTCGAACTCACCCTTGGCGAGCCGGCTCGCCATCCGCTCGGCGTCTTCCTGCTGGATCGCCTCGGCGGCCTTCTCGACGAGGCTGACGACGTCGCCCATGCCGAGGATGCGGCCGGCCACGCGGCTGGGGTGGAAGCCCTCGAGCGCATCGAGGCCTTCGCCGACGCCGGCGAACTTGATCGGCTTGCCGGTGACGGCACGCATCGACAAGGCGGCGCCGCCGCGAGCGTCGCCGTCCATGCGGGTGAGGACGACGCCAGTCAGATCGACCTGGTCAGTGAAGCTCTTGGCGACGTTGACTGCGTCCTGGCCGGTCAGCGCGTCGACGACCAGCAGCACTTCCTGCGGGGTCGCGACCGCCGCGACGGCCTTCATCTCGTCCATCAGCGCCTGATCGACGTGGAGACGGCCGGCGGTGTCGAGCAGGACGACGTCGAAGCCCTGGAGCTTGGCAGCCTGTAGGGCGCGGCGGGCGATCTCGACCGGTTGCTGGCCGGGCACGATCGGCAGCGTCGCGACCTTCGCCTGGGTGCCGAGCACCGCGAGCTGCTCCTGCGCGGCCGGGCGGGCGACGTCGAGCGACGCCATCATCACCTTCTTGCGGCCCTTCTCGGTGAGGCGCTTGGCGATCTTGGCGGTGGTGGTGGTCTTGCCCGAACCCTGCAGGCCGACCATCATCACGACCGCAGGCGGCGTCACTTCGATGTCGAGCTCGGACGCGTCGGCGCCGAGCATCTCGACGATCGCGTCGTTGACGATCTTGACGACCTGCTGGCCCGGCGTGACCGACTTCAGAACCTGCTGGCCGACGGCCTGCTCGGTGACCTTGTCGACGAACTCGCGCACGACGGGCAGCGCGACGTCGGCTTCGAGCAGGGCAATGCGAACCTCGCGCATCGCGCCGCGAACGTCCGCCTCGGTCAGCGCGCCGCGGCCGCGAAGGCGATCGAACACCCCGCTCAGGCGATCGCTCAGACTGTCGAACATCCCAAAATCCTTCCACAGGTCCCAAACGCAAAAGCGCCGGCGGGCGAAACCTCGCCGGCCAGCGTGCGCCCAGGGACGCTGATATGTACCTATTCCTTGAACAGGGTGGAGGGTCGCATAGCGGCGGCGTCGACCGAACGCAAGCGGAGAGCGGCCGAGACGGGCTCAGGCCAGGACGGGCGCCGCTCCGACGGCCGTGTTGGACATGGCGAGCGTGAAGCGCGTCTCCGCATCGTCCGACGCGACCTGGATGGCGCCGCCATGAGCCTTGGCGATCTCGGCGGCGATATAGAGGCCGAGGCCAAGCCCCTTGTGCGGCTGGCCGCGTTCGGCGCGCTCGAAGGGCTGGAACAGGCGCCCCAGCTTGTCGGCCGGGATCGGCGCGCCGCGATTGGCGACCTCAAGCCGGAAGCGGCCCTGCTCGCTTCGCGACGTCACCCGCACCGCCGCCTCCGGGTCGCCATGGACCAGCGCATTGGCGATGAGATTGGACAGCAATTGCCCGATCCGGGCCGGATCGCAGTGGACGCTTTCCTCCAGGCTGATTTCGGCCTCGATGTTCCGTCGGGGATGGGCGGTGCGCAATTCGGCGATGACCAAATCGAGCATTTCGCCCAAATCGCCCTCGGCCCGCTGCGTCACGGCGAGCCCGCCGCCGAGGCTGCCGCGCGCGAAATCGAGCATGTCGTTGATGAGGCCGCCCATCCTGCGGCAGCTGTCCTGCATCAGCGCCACGACATGGGCCGCCTTGGGATCGAGCGCCATGCCCGACAGCATCCGCGTCCCGGCCTCGATCGAGGCCACCGGATTGCGCAGATCGTGGCCAAGGACGGCAATGAACTGCTCGCGCAGTTCGGCCGTGCGCGCCGCATCCGCCAGTGCGGCGTGGCTGTGCGCGAGCCGGTCCTGGCTGTCGAGATGCATCGCGATCAGCTCGGCGAACAGCTTGAACGTGGCCACGACGCTCGGGTCCGACAGCTTGGCGGGTCGGGGATCGAGCGCGCACAAGGTGCCGAAAAAGGAGCCGTCCGCACGGATGATCGGCATCGAGATGTAGCTCTCGAAGCCGTAGGT
>JAEWCK010000238.1 GCA_023390675.1 Pseudomonadota bacterium | reverse complement strand
CGCCCCCGCCCCCTCGCGGGGCCGCGGCCACCGCTTGAGACGAGATTAATATTTCCCCGCTATTCGAAGGCGTTCGATAGATAAGGGGAGCGCCCATGCGGGCCGCCGCATTGCTCGTCATCCTGATTGCCCTCGTCGCGCCACCGGCAGCGGCGCAGTCAGGTTCGCCCGCCGGATCTGCTTCCGTCAAGGCGGAGAAAGACCCGCGCTTTGCTCGCTTTGAGGCGGCGGTTGAGGAAGCGAAGGCCGCCATGATGGCGGACCCCGAACAAGGGCTCGTAAGCGCGGAGCGCGCGCTCGTGCGCGCGCAGGCGCTGCCCCCTTCGCCCGCTGCCGAGCGTGCGCTTGCGACGGCGGAATGGTTGAAGGGCGAAGCCTATCTGGGCCTCAACCAGGCGTCGAAAGCCGGTCCCATCATCGACTCCGCGATCGCGCGCGCCGAGCGCTATGCCCCCAACACCAAGTTGCACGGCGATCTGATGCGCTCGCGCGGCGCTATCGCCGCGGCCACGAACGTCGTCGCGGCGCTCCGCGACTATCAGCGCGCGCACGACATCTTCCGTGCAGCGGGCGAAGTCCGCAGCCAGGCGATCGCGTTGCAGGACATCGGCCAGATCTATTCGGACGCCGGCGATTATCCGCGCACGCTTGAATATTATTCACAGGCTACCGAGCTCTACCGCGCCGACCCGGCGTTCCGCCTGACATCGCACAACAATCGTGCCGAGGTGCTTCGCGAGCTCAAGCGCTACGACGAGGCCGAGCGCGACTTCACCGAGGCGCTGAAGAGCGCGCGCGAGCTGAAGAGCCCGATGCTCGAGACGCGCATCCTGAGCAATCTGGCCAACGCGCAGGTCGAGCATGGCAAATTCAAGGACGCGGAGCGATCGATCGCGGAGGCGCTGCGCCTCTCGCGCTCGGGCGAGGCTGCCGGGTGGAAGCCGATCGTGCTCGGATCCGCGGCGAAGCTCAAGGCAGCTCAAGGCGACCTCAAGGAAGCCGGCGACTTGTTGCGACGGGCTTTCGCGGGCGTCGACCTGAAGACGACCGACATGTCGTTCAAGGACTTCCACGAGCTCGCCGCCAGTGTCTTCGAGAAGCTGGGCGACAAGACCATGGCGCTCCAGCACCTCAAGGCGTTCCAGCGCCTCGACAGCGAATCGCGCAATCTCATCGCATCCAACGCGTCGCAGCTGATGGCGGCACGCTTCGACTTCCAGAATCAGAAGCAGATGATTTTCGAGCGCGACGCGCGCATCAAAGAGCAACAGGCGGAGTTCCGGACGCGGCTGCTGCTCGGCCTGGTCGGCGCTGCGGCGATCGTGCTCCTGTTGCTGCTCTTCAGCGCGCTGCGCATCCGCAAGAGCCGCAATCAGGTGCGCGCGACCAACGTCGTGCTCAGCCAGACCAATGTGGCGCTCGAAAAGGCGCTCAAGGCCAAGACCGAGTTTCTCGCCACCACCAGCCACGAGATCAGGACGCCGCTGAACGGCATCCTCGGCATGACGCAGATTCTGCTGACCAGCCGCAAGCTCGACGAAGAGGCGCGCGAGCAAGTGGAGGTAGTCCACGGTGCGGGCGAAGCCATGCGGGCGCTGGTCGATGATATCCTCGACGTCGCCAAGATGGAAACCGGAGAAGTGACCATCGTGCGCGAAGAGGTCGCGTTCCGCCGCCTGCTCGAAGAGACTGCGCGCCTGTGGGGCGGGCCTGCCGCCGCCAAAGGCGTGGAGCTGCGGCTCGACATCGCCGAAGCGCCGGCCCGCATTCTGTCCGATTCGGCGCGCATCCGCCAAATCGTCGGCAACTTGCTCTCGAATGCAGTCAAGTTCACGCTCGAGGGCAGCGTCAGTCTGCGCTCGTTTGTCGAGGACGACGACGGCACGCTGGTCGTCGAAGTCTCCGATACCGGTGTTGGCATTCCCGAAGACCATCTGGAGCGCGTCTTCGAGGCCTTCCATCAGGTCGACGGCGGCATGAACCGCCAATTCAGCGGGACCGGGCTTGGCCTCTCGATCTGCCGCAGTCTCGGGGCCGCGTTGGGCGGGACGGTTTCACTGGAAAGCAGGCTCGCGAAGGGATCGACCTTCACGCTTCGCCTGCCGCTGGTGCGCCTGGACGAGCGGGCCCGGAGCGCGGAAGCGGGCGCGAAGCCGACCGCTATGGCAAACGCGCGTGTGTTGCTGGTCGAGGCAAATGCGATGACCGAAGGCGTCATGCGCAGTATCCTCGAACCGGTCACTGCGTCCGTGGACTGCGTTCCGGACGGGGCCGCGGCAATTGCGGCTATCAGAGCGGGCACAGCCGATCACCTCCTGGTGGAAGCCAGGTCCGGCGTGATCGCCGGCAACTCGCCGCTCGCAGCGCTCCGCCTGCTTGCCGAGGCTTGCACCGCCGCGAATATCCCGATGAGCCTGCTCGTTGCTCCCGACGAGGACTATCCCCTGGCCGAAGTGGCGCAGCTTGGCGCCGTCCAGCTTATCGTCAAGCCGGTCGGCGCCCTCAAGCTCATAGCGGCGCTGCAGTCGGTTTACGAAGTATCAGAAGTCGCAGACCCGCTGTCGAGCGCAGCGTGAGCTTGATAATCAAACATTTACGCGAAGCTCATACGGTTCTTCGGACGTAGGAGCGTGGTTATGCAAATCCTGTTCGTCGAAGATGATCCGATGAACCGCCGTGTCGTGAAGGACATGCTGCGGGTGGTAGGAGCCGACATGCAGGAGGCGGCCGACGCCGAGACGGGCCTGCGGATGATCGCTGAAGGCAGCTACAATGTCGTCCTGATGGACCTTCGCATGCCCGGCATGGACGGCCTTACCGCGATCCGCCATCTGCGCGCCGTAGCCGGAGAGAAAGCGTCGCTGCCGATAATAGTCGTCACCGCCGACACAGCGATTGACCTGCGCGATCAGTGCATGGCGGCGGGTGCGGACGAGGTGATCATGAAACCGGTTGCCATGGGTGCGCTGCTGAATGCGGTGGGGCGTATGGTTAGCAAGAATTCGAGTGACGAGATAATCTTGAGCTGAGCCCAGTTTTGGAGGCCATGATGAGCAAGGAGTCTCAAGACGGCAGCGACCGCCGCCAGGGCGATCGTCGAGCAAAAGCCGATGCTGAATATAGCGGACTCGAACGGCGCAAGCAGGACAGGCGAACGCCCCGAGCCCCAACGGACCCTTCGATCCTCAAACGATAGTCCGTCGAGCCGCACCGCTCACGTCGCCCGTTTCCAGGCCGCGCTGAATCTTGCCCTTGCGCTGGCTCTTGTCCAACGGGCTGCAAATGGGCTGTCCTATTTTGCAAGTACTTCGGCGATTTGCGCAGCGGAGAGCTTCACGAGAAGCTGAACCCCGAAGCGCGGGCCTCCGCAGCGGATCACACGCGCAGGGTGCGTTGCACCGGCGCAATCCACTCCAATCACCCTCCGGGCCTTGCTCTACGGCGCTTCGCGCATTCCTGCCGTTTGCCACTTGACGATGGTGACCCCTACGGGAATCGAACCCGTGTTTCAGCCGTGAAAGGGCCGCGTCCTAGACCGCTAGACGAAGGGGCCACATAGCGTGGAGGCAGCCGGTTAGGGAAATGGATGCCCCCGGTCAAGCGTCCGGATTTCGCAATCACCGGAACGCCGCGGTCAGATCGAGCACTCCCCGCCCATGGACCGGGTCCTGCCCCGCCGCGCCCGCGTCGCGCGCCGAGGCATAGAGCGTCGCGACGATATCAGCGCCCGACATTCCCGGATTGGCCTGGGCGATCAGCACCGCCGCGCCCGCCACCTGCGGAGTCGCCGCCGAGCACGAGCCTGCGTTCGCGGTCAGGTAATGAGCCGCGCTCGCGCCTGCGCGGCTGGTGAAGGGCATATCGTCGCGGCCCACTCCGCCGACGACGATCACCAGCCCCCGCGCCTGCGCGCTCGCCGCCAGCCCGGCGCCGAAACGCGCCGGCTCGGGGCCGCCGTCATTTCCCGCGCACACCGCCACCACGATCCCAACCGCAGTCGCGCGGTCGAGCGCCTCGAGCATCGCCGCGCCGGGCGGATTGTCGCCGATCATCGACAGGTTGATCACGCGCACCCCCGCGGCGCGCGCGAGGTCGATCGCCTGCGCAGTGGCGGCTAGGCTCATCACGCAGTCGCCCGCGGCGCAGGTCCCGGGAAAATCGGCGCGGAAGGCGACGATCGTCGCGTCGAACGCCACGCCGTGCGTGCCCGATCCATCCCGCCGCGCCGCGAGCAGCAGCGATACGCCGGTACCGTGCCCGCCGACATCGTCCACCGTCCCGTTCCCCGCCACGTCGCGCGAAGCGGGATCGATCCGTCCCGCGAATTCGGGTCTGTCGATATCGATCCCGGTGTCGATCACCGCCACCTTGATCCCCGCCCCCGTCGCGCCGCGCTGATAGGCCGCGAGCGCGTTCATCGCGACGGCGCCCTCGGTCGCGCGATATTCGGCGGTGTCGAAGGCCGAATCCGTCGGTGCCGGCGTGGGGACCGGCGCGGGTGCAGGATCGGGCGTGGGCGTCGGAACGACCACCGTCCCCGAGCCTCCACCGCCCCCGCCGCTGCACGCCGCCAGCGCGCAGGCCAAGGGCAGCCAAGCGAGGAAGGGCGCGCGCTTCATCGCCCGACCCTAAGCGGACTGGCGAGCCTCTCGCGGCGCTAAGCCACCAACGGCCTCGCGCGCGCCATGAACGGCCTAGTCCTCGATCCGCCGCCGGAAGGTCTCGGGAAGCAGCAGCAGCCCGATCACCACCGTCGCCGTGGCAGCCACCACCGGGTACCATAGCCCGTAATAGATGTCCCCCGTCGCCGCGACCATCGCGAACGCCGTCGCGGGCAGGAACCCGCCGAACCAGCCATTGCCGATATGATAAGGCAGGCTCATCGAGGAATAGCGGATGCGGCTCGGGAAGAGCTCTACCAGCATCGCCGCGATCGGGCCGTAGACCATCGTCACGAGCAGCACGAGCGCGACGAGGATCGCGATCACCATCGGCTTGTTGATCTGCGCCGGATCGGCCTTGGCCGGATAGCCCGCATCGGCAAGCGCGTGCTTCACCGCATCCTGGAAGCCGGTGATGGCAATGGTACGCGCGCCTGGATCGGCGAAGATGGGCGCGCGCGGATCGGGAGCGGGAATCCGCAGATTGCCGATCTCGATCGTCGCGATGCTGCCCGGCGATGCGGCGATGCTCCTGTAGCCCACGCCCTGCTTGGCGAGATACGCCTTGGCGATGTCGCAGCTCGATCGGTCGAACTTGTTCTTGCCGACGGGATCGAACTGGAACGAGCATTCGCGCGAATCCGCGACCACCTGCACCGGCGCATTCTTCAGCGCGTGCGAAAGCGCCGGGTTGGCCGCCTCGGTCAGCGCGCTGAACAGCGGGAAATAGGTGATCGCCGCCAGCGCGCAGCCCGCCAGGATGATCGGCTTGCGCCCGATCTTGTCGGAGAGCCAGCCGAAGAACACGAAGAATGGCGTGCCGATCGCCAGCGACACCGCGATCAGGATGTTCGCGGTCATCCCGTCGACCTTGAGCGTCTTCTCGAGGAAGAACAGCGCGTAGAACTGGCCCGCATACCAGACGACCGCCTGCCCCATCACTGCCCCGAACAGCGCAATCAGCACGATCCGAAGATTGCCCCAGCGCATGAACGCCTCGGTGAGCGGCGCCCTGGACGTGCCGCCGCTCGCCTTCATCCGCGCATAGACCGGGCTCTCGCTGAGCTGGAGCCGGATCCACAGCGACACGCCGAGCAGAATCACCGAGGCGAGGAAAGGCACGCGCCAGCCCCAGCTCGCGAACGCCGTTTCGCCCATCGCCGAGCGCGTGCCGATCACCACCAGCAAGGTGGCGAACAGCCCGACCGTCGCGGTCGTCTGGATCCAGCTCGTATAGAGCCCGCGCTTGCCGTCGGGCGCATGCTCGGCGACGAAGGTCGCCGCGCCGCCATATTGCCCGCCGAGCGCGAGGCCCTGCAGGACGCGCAGCAGCACGAGCAGGATCGGCGCGGCCACGCCGATCGTCTTGTCGCCGGGCAGCAGGCCCACTGCGAAGGTCGAGAAGCCCATGATCGCCATCGCGACGAGGAAGGTGTTCTTGCGCCCGACGAGATCGCCGATCCTTCCGAACACGAGCGCGCCGAACGGCCGCACTGCGAATCCGGCGGCGAACACCGCGAGCGCGACGATGAACCCGCTGGTCTCGTTGAGCCCGGTCAGGAAGTTCGCGGTGATGTTCGAGATGAGCAGGGCGTAGAGGTAGAAATCATACCATTCGAAGATCGTGCCGAGCGACGATGCCGCGATCACCATCTTCTCGTTCGACGTCGCCGCGTGATGATCGGGCAGCGTTTCCTCGGCCATGACCCCTCTCCCCTCTTCTTGTTATCGCTAACCAATCACAGACTCGGCGCGCGGGGAAGCCCCGCGCTTCACAGACTCGCTTCGCGCGCCTAAACCGCCGCCATGTTCGAGCGCATCTTCCTCTCGCACCCGCGTACGGTCGGCGAAAGCTATGGCGAGCACGCCGCCACCGCCGCGCGATTCGGCTTCACCATGATGATCGGCGGCGCGGCCTGCGTCGTGCACGCGGTCGTCCCGGCCCTGTTCGTCCGCACCGCGAGCGACACGGTCAAGAAGCTCTACGGGCAGATGAAGGCGCGCCAGCCCGCCTTCTCGCAGGAACGCCCCGCCTTCCAGCAGCCCGAGTGGCAGATCGAATACGAGATCTAGCGGCGTGATCGAGCACGTCGCCATCATCGGCGCGGGCTTTTCGGGCACGCTGCAGGCGATCAACCTGCTCCGCCACGAAGGCCCCCGCGCCACCCTCATCGAGCGCGCGCCCGTCGCGGGCACCGGCCTCGCTTACGGCGCCGCGCATCCGAGCCACGTGCTCAACGTCCGCGCCGCGAACATGAGCGCCTTTCCCGACGATCCCTCGCACTTCGTCCGCTGGCTCGAGGCGCGCGGCGTGCCCAACGCGCCGGGCGCCTTCATCCCGCGCGTCACTTATGGCGAATATCTGCGCGAGTTGCTCGAGGCGGCGCTGCGCGATCCCAGCGGCCGGCTCACGCTCGTCCGCGACGAAGTCCAGGACGTCGAGTTCGCCAACCAGGTCAAGGTGCGCCTGCGCGACCGCACGATCGACGCCGACGCCGCGGTGCTCGCGGTCGGCAACCTCCCCCCGCACGATCCGCCGGGGCTCGATCCCGCGAAGCTATCCTTCGATCGCTACAAGGGCGATCCGTGGCACCCCAGCGTCCCCGAGAACCTCTCCGACAAGGATACCGTGCTCGTCATCGGCACCGGGCTCACCATGGTCGACGTCGTGCTGCTGCTCGATGCGCGCGGCTTCAAGGGGCGGATCGTCGCGCTCTCGCGCCGCGGCCTGCTCCCGCGCAGCCACGCGGCGGGCGGCGAATGGCAGAAGATCGCCGATCGCCCCGCCACCGTCGCTTCCGATCTCCTCCACGGCGTCCGCCAACGCGGCGACGCGATCGGCTGGCGCAACGCAGTTGACGAGCTCCGCCCCTTCACCCAGGCGATGTGGGGCAATGCCAGCGAAGCCGAGCGCGCCCGCTTCCTGCGCCATCTCCGCCCGTGGTGGGATGTCCACCGCCACCGCCTCGCGCCCGAAGTCTATGCCCGCCTGATGGCGGTGATCGATCGCGGCCAGCTCGAAGTGATCGCGGGCAAGACGCTCGGCTTCGACGAGCAGGCCGAGGGCATCCACGTCGCCTTCCGCCGCCGCGGCGCGGATACGGCCGAGACGCTCCTCGCCCAGCGCATTATCAACTGCACCGGCCCCCTGGGCGACCTCAACCGCACCGAGGAGCCCCTCCTCCAGAAGCTCGCGGCGCGCGGCCGGATCCGCCCCGACGCCGCGCATCTCGGCATCGACGTCGACAATCAGGGCCAGACGATCGACGCAAGCGGCCGCCCCAACGGCAATCTCTACGCGCTCGGGCCGATGACTCGCGGCGCCTTCTGGGAGATCGTCGCGGTCCCCGACATCCGCACCCAGACGTGGAGCGTCGCGCGCCGCCTCTCCAACGCGCATTGGGTCGGCGGCGAAGGGCTGTAGGATCGGAAGTTCAGCAAAGTTCAGGCCAGGAGGGGCTTCCCGAACTAGTATCAATTGACACTAACTGCACTTGCGACTAGCCCGCGCGTTATCTCCGAAGGAGCGCGCCATGACCGATCCGAACAACCCCCTCGGCCTCAACGGCTTCGAATTCGTCGAATTCACGTCGCCCGATCCCGAGGCGATGGGCAAGCAGTTCGAGCTGCTCGGCTTCGTGCCAAGCCACAGACATCCCACGAAAAATATCACGCGCTACAAGCAAGGCAGGATAAACCTGATGCTAAACCGCGACGAGGCCGGCCGCGTCGCCGCCTTCCGCGGCGAGCACGGCCCCTCGGCCAGCGCGATGGCCTTCCGCGTCGCCGATCCGGCCAAGGCGATGGAATGGGCGCTCGCCCACGGCGCCAAACGCACCGACGAGGACGACACCGTCATCCTCGGCATCGGCGGCTCCTATCTCTATTTCATCGAGGACGGCACCGACCTCTACGCCGACTGGGCCGAATTCCCCGGCTGGCGCGAGGCCGAGGCGAAGAACAATGTCGGGCTCGACCTGCTCGACCACCTGACCCACAATGTCCGCCGCGGCCAGATGCGGGTGTGGTCGGAGTTCTACAAGACGCTCTTCGGCTTCGAGGAGCAGAAGTATTTCGACATCAAGGGCCAGGCCACCGGCCTGTTCAGCCAGGCGATGATCGCGCCCGACAAGGCGATCCGGATCCCGCTGAACGAGAGCCAGGACGACACCAGCCAGATCGAGGAGTTCATCCGCGAGTATAAGGGCGAAGGCATCCAGCACCTCGCGCTGACCACCCCGGACATCTACGATACCGTCGAGCGCCTGCGCGCGCGGGGCGTCCGCCTGCAGGACACGATCGACACCTATTTCGAGCTGATCGACAAGCGCGTCCCCGGGCACGGCGAGGATGTCGAGCGCCTGCGCAAGAACCGTATCCTGATCGACGGCTCGGTCGAGACTGGCGAGGGCATCCTCCTCCAGATCTTCACCGAGAACATGTTCGGCCCGATCTTCTTCGACATCATCCAGCGCAAGGGCAACGAAGGCTTCGGCAACGGCAATTTCCAGGCGCTGTTCGAGTCGATCGAGCTCGATCAGATTCGGCGGGGCGTCATCAAGGTCGACGCGTAGGTTCGAGGGAAAGCCTCGGCCATTTCTTCCCTCCCCCCTTGCGGGGGAGGGAGGGAGCACCGAAGGTGCGGAAGGGAGAGGGGTGCGATTTGCCTTGCAAATCGCGGGGCGCCGCAGCGCCGCGCACCCGCGCCAAACATAG
>JAEWCK010000107.1 GCA_023390675.1 Pseudomonadota bacterium | reverse complement strand
TCCCCGTTCGCTGCGCTATCGGGGAGGAATTTGGATGACCGAAGCCGAGTTCATCGCTGCGCTGCGCACCCTGCCGCTCCATGCCGGGGCGCAGGGGCTGCTCGACGATGCGGCGGTGCTCGAAATCGGCGGCGAGACGCTGGTGCTCACGCATGACGCGGTTGCCGAGGGCGTGCACTACAAGCCCGGCACCGACCCCGCCGACATTGCGTGGAAGCTCGTCGCGGTAAACCTCTCCGACCTCGCCGCCAAGGGCGCGGAGCCCATCGGCGTGCTGATCGGCGCGACGCTGGTCGAAGGTGCGGAGCGCTTCGTCGAGGGGCTGCGCGAAGTCCTCACCGAATATGCCGTTCCCCTGCTCGGCGGCGACACGATCGCGTCGAAGGGGCCGGCGACCTTCGGCTGCACCGCTATCGGCCGTACCGCCGCCGCTCCGCTCCGCACGGGCGCGAGGCCCGGCGACGCCCTTTGGGTCACCGGCCACATCGGCGCCGCTTCGCGCGACTTCGCCACCGGCGGCCCGGCCTATCGCCGCCCCCGCCCGCGCCTCGCCGAAGGGCGCGCGCTCGCCCCTTATGTCCATGCGATGATGGACGTCTCGGACGGGCTGCTGCTCGATGCCGCGCGCATGGCCGAGGCGAGCGGCTGCACGGTCGATATCAGCAGCAGGCTGGTTCCGCTGGCGGATGGCATCGACACCCGAACCGCGATGACCTGGGGCGACGATTACGAGCTGCTCTTCGCCGCGCCCACGGACTGGACTCCGCCGTTCCCCGCCACGCGGATCGGCGCGGTGCAGGCGAAGGGCGCCGCGCCCGTGCTTCTCGACGGCGCACCGCCGGCGTTTCCACTCGGATACCTGCACGTCTGACGCAGCTTGCGCTTACCCGAAGCGTCCTTATACCTCTCCCCTCGCCAGAAATCCGGCAGCAAGACCGGAGGGCGCTCGCCTATAAAGTTCCAGGGGAAGGGCTTCATCACATGACGATCGTGTATATCGCCATAGCGTGCGGCGTGCTCGCCGTGCTCTACGGCTTGTTGACCAGCCAGCAGGTGCTCAAGGCGCCCGCGGGCAACGAGAAGATGCAGAGCATCGCCGCCGCCATCCAGGAAGGCGCCAAGGCCTATCTGGGCCGCCAGTACATGACGATCGGCATCGTCGGCGTGATCGTGGCGGTCGTGGTCTTTTTCGCGCTCGGCGTGCTTCCCACGATCGCCTTCCTGCTGGGCGCCGTGCTTTCGGGCGCCGCAGGCTTTATCGGCATGAACATCTCGGTGCGCGCGAACGTCCGCACCGCCGAAGCCGCGCGCAGCTCGCTCCAGGCCGGGCTCACGCTCGCCTTCCGCTCGGGCGCGATCACCGGCATGTTCGTGGCGGGCCTCGGCCTGCTCGCGATCGCCGGGCTGTTCTGGTACCTCGTCGGCCCCGCCGGCATGGCGCCCAACGCCCGCGCCGTGGTTCTCGCGCTGACCTGCCTCGCGCTCGGCGCGTCGCTGATCTCGATCTTCGCGCGTCTCGGCGGCGGCATCTTCACCAAGGCCGCCGACGTCGGCGCCGACCTCGTCGGCAAGGTCGAGGCCGGAATCCCCGAGGACGATCCCCGCAACCCCGCGGTGATCGCCGACAATGTCGGCGACAATGTCGGCGACTGCGCCGGCATGGCCGCCGACCTGTTCGAGACCTATGTCGTCACGATCGGCCTCACCATGGTCACGCTGGCGCTGCTGCTCAAGAACGTCACCGGCGAGATGCTGCTCAAGCTGATGGCGCTCCCGCTCATCGTCGGCGGCGTCTGCATCGTGACCTCGATCATCGGCACCTACATGGTCCGGCTCGGCAAGGGCCAGTCGATCATGGGCGCGCTCTACAAGGGCTTCTGGACCACGGTGATCCTCTCGATCCCGGCGATCTGGGTCGCGACGCAGTACACGCTCGGCGACATGAACGCCGTGATCGGCGCGCTGCCGGTCGATCCGACGGCGTTCCTCGACGCGCATGACAGCATCACCGCCGACGCGGCGATGGGTCTCGACGGGCCGACCTTCACCGGCACCAGCCTGTTCATCTGCATGATGATCGGCCTCGCGGTGACCGGCCTGCTCGTGTGGATCACCGAGTACTACACCGGCACCAACTATCGCCCGGTCAAGTCTATCGCCAGGGCCTCGGTCACCGGCCACGGCACCAACGTCATCCAGGGCCTCGCGATCAGCCTCGAGTCGACCGCGCTGCCGACCCTGGTGATCGTCGTCGCGGTGATCGCGACCTATCAGATCGCGGGCATCATCGGCGTGGCCTTCGCCGCGACTTCGCTGCTAGCGCTCGCCGGCATGGTCGTCGCACTCGACGCCTACGGCCCGGTGACGGACAATGCCGGCGGCATCGCCGAGATGGCGGGGCTCGAGGACGAGGTCCGCCACAAGACCGACGCGCTCGACGCGGTGGGCAACACCACCAAGGCCGTGACCAAGGGCTATGCCATTGGCTCCGCGGGCCTGGGCGCGCTGGTGCTGTTCGCGGCCTATACCGAGGATCTGCGCTATTTCGCGGCGCAGGGCGCGGGCTTCTTCGCCGACCTGGCGCAGCCGACCTTCAGCCTGTCCAATCCCTGGGTGGTGGTCGGTCTGTTCTTCGGCGGCATGCTGCCCTATTTGTTCGGCGGCATCGCCATGACGGCGGTGGGACGCGCGGCCGGTGCGGTGGTCGAGGAAGTCCGCAAGCAGTTCCGCGAGATGCCGGGCATCATGCAGGGCACCGAAAAGCCCAACTATGCCCGCGCCGTGGACCTGCTGACCAAGGCCGCGAT
>JAEWCK010000094.1 GCA_023390675.1 Pseudomonadota bacterium | reverse complement strand
GTCCCGAGGACCTCGCGGACCGCCGCAGCGACGCTCCTCACTTGCCGAGCAGCTCCTTCACCGATTCGAGCACGTCGACGGCATGGCCCGGCACGCGCACGCGGCGCCACGCGCGGAACAGCCTGCCATCCGGTCCGAACAGGAAGGTCGAGCGATCGATGCCCATATAGCGCTTGCCATAAAGCTGCTTCTCGACCCAGACGCCGAAGGCCTCCATCGCCTTGCCGTCGGTATCGGTCGCGAGCGGGACGGTGAGATCGTATTTGTTGGTGAACTTCTGGTGCTTGATCGCGCTGTCCTTCGACACGCCGACCACCGACGCGCCCAGCGCCTCGAATTCGGGGAGCAACGCCGAGAAGTCCTGCGCCTCGCGCGTGCAGCCCGAGGTGTCGTCCTTCGGGTAGAAATAGAGGATGAAGGGGCTGCCCGCCCGATCCCTGAGCGAAAGCTTGCCGCCATCGGCGGTGTCGAGCTCGATCGCCGGGAGCTTGTCGCCTTCCTCGATTGCCATGTGCCCCTCCGTCAGGCCGGGTTGCGGATCGCCGCCCAGCAGTCGCGAACCTCCTGCCGCGTGCGCTCCAGCTCCGCAACCACTGCGTCCCACGAATCGAGCCCGACCGCGCGCGCGATCAGCGCCTGGGTGGCGAGGCCGGGCGGCTGCGCGTCGGGCGCGACGAGGCGGAGCGTGACGAGCAGGCGGCCGAGAAACGCATAGGCCAGGCGCATCGCATCGGGCAGCAGCCCCTGCTCCACCAGCGCACCGATCGCAGGCCCGAGCCGGGGATCGAAGCCGGTCTTGTGAAGCAACTGCGTCGTGTGCACCGCGAATTCCAGGTCGACGAGGCCGCCGTCGAGCAGCTTCGCGTCGAGCGGTCCGCGCGGCGGCTTATGCGCCGCCATCTCGTCCCGCATCCTGGTGGCGTCGGCGCGGATGTCGCGCTCCGGGCGGCCGCCGTGGAGCACATCCTCGATGATCCGCGACACCGCCGCGCGCGCCTGTGGGGACCCGAACACCGGTCGGGCACGCGTGAGCGCCATATGCTCCCAGGTCCAGGCGTCCTCGCGCTGATAGCGCTCGAAGGCATCGAGCGACACGGCGAGCGGTCCTTGCGCGCCCGACGGGCGCAGGCGCGTGTCGACGTCATAGAGCGGCCCCGCCGCGGTGGCGACGCTGAGCGCGGCGGTAACGCGCTGGCCGAGGCGATTATAGTACATCACCGCGCCCAATGGCTTGGGGCCGTCGCTCTCGGCGGCATAGTGGCCGGTGAAGAGATAGACGAGGTCGAGATCGGAGGCGTGGGTGAGCGCCTGCCCGCCCATCCGGCCGAGCGCGAGAATGACCAGCTCGCTCCCGGGCACGCGGCCATGGCTGCGCTCGAATTCGGCAATGGTCGCCGCGGCGAGCGTTTCAATCGCCGCCTCGGCAACGCGGGCATAACCCGCCGAGACTTCGAGCGGATCGCTCGCCCCCGCGACGATCTGCGCGCCCAATGCGAAGCGCTTCTCGCCCACCAGCCGGCGGACATGCTCGAGCTGCCACTGATAGTCGGCCCCCGCCTCGCACTTGCCCATCTCGGCGGCGAGCGCGTCGACTTCGGGCATCGGCGCGAGCGCAGTCGCGTCGATCAGCCCGTCGAGCAGTTCGGCGCGGCGGCCCAATTGCTCGGCGAGCGTCGGGGCGTGACTGAGGATCGCGCTCAGCAGCCGCGCGAGCGCGGGCTGGGCTTCGAGCAGGCGGAAGAAGTTGATCGCGCTGGGCAGCCGGGCAAGCATCGCATCGAAGCGCGTTATCGCGTGCGTGCTGTCGGGCGCGCCGGCAAAGGCCGTGATCAGCCCGGGGAGCAGCGCCTCCAGCGCCTCGCGCGCCGCGGTGGTGCGCAGCGCCGGATAATTGCCCTGCCGCCAGCCCTCGACGATCCGCGCCGCACCGGTCGGATAGGCGAAGCCGAACTCGGTGAGCCGCGCAAGCAACGTGTCGCCGTCCGCGGGCAGCCGCTCGTCGCCTTGCTCCGCCAGCCCGTCATAGACCGCGCCGACGCGCTCGACATGCGGGCGGAGCAGGCCGAGCAGCGCGGCGCTGCCGGCGAGGCCGTGGAGGCGGGCGACATTGTCGAGCGCGTCGGGCTGCTCGGGCAGGCTATGCGTCTGGCGGTCGTCGACCATCTGGAGGCGATGCTCGATCGTGCGGAAGCAGGTGTAGGCGGCGTCGAGATCGGCGGCGACCTGCGGCTCGATCCGCCCGGCTTCGGCAAGCGCGGCGAGCGCGTCGCGCGTCGCGGGCGCGCGCAGCGCCGGATCGCGGCCGCCATGGATGAGCTGGTGGATCTGCGCGAAGAATTCGACTTCGCGGATGCCGCCCCTCCCCCGCTTCAGATCGTAGCCCGGTCCGAACGCCTGCGCCTGAGCATAGTGATCGCGGATGCGACGGCTGATGTCGCGGATCTCGCGAAGCGCGCCGTAATCGAGCGCACGGCGCCACACGAAAGGACGGATCGCATCGAGGAAATAGCCGCCGAGCGCGGTGTCGCCGGCGGAGGCGCGCGCGCGGATGAAGGCGGCGCGCTCCCAAGGCAGCGCCTGGCTCTCATAATAAGAGATCGCCGCCTCGACCGGCAGCACGATCGGCGTGACTTCGGGCGATGGCCGGAGACGCAGATCGACGCGCATCACATAGCCGTCGCCGTCGCGCGCCTGAAGCAGCTCGACGACGCGCTTGCCGATGCGGACCGCGGCTTCCTGCACATCCTCGCGCTCGCGATGCGGCAAGGTGGCGGGATCGAAAATCAGGATCGGATCCAAGTCGGACGAATAGTTGAGCTCGCGGCTGCCCTGCTTGCCGAGCGCGATCGCCGCGAAACCGCGCGGCTCGGCATCCGGCGTGCGCTCGAAGATCGCCGCTCGAATCGCACGGTCGAGCGCATCGTCGGCGAAGTCGGTAAGCAGCGACGTGACGCGCGTGAGATCGAACATGCCGGCCAGGTCGCCGAGCGCGACGAGCAGCGCGAGTCGCCGGCGCTCGACCCGGAGCCGCGCACCTATGCTCATTTCGCGTGTGAAATCACGCGCAGCAACAAGCGGGTCGTTGAGCGACTGTTCCGGATTCTCAAGCAGTTGCTGTTCGCGGGCGAGCAGGTTCGCAAGGAACGGAGCGTGACCGCGCGCGCGATCGACAGCATCCGTCAATATAGCTGAAGAGAAAGTTTTCGGCACTCGATCAATTTCGCTTGCGAATCATGTTTTGCGACGAGTCAAGCAACAAATGTCAATCCGATCCGTTTTTGCGTCGTGGTACGTTCGTCTTCAGGATCGGCCCCCGAGGCCCAGCCCCCCGCATACCGGGTGGAAGCGCCGCGCGCCAGCGATGCGATCGGGCTTGCGCTGCGCGACGCCTATGAGCGCGAGCTCGGCCTGCCCGACGACATGGCCGCAATGCTCCGCCGGCTCAACCGCGCCGAGCATCACGTCATTTTCTGACGGTTCGCTTTGTTCTGAAAGCGGGTCGATCAGCGGTCGCGGCTGAGGTCGTCGACTTCGCCCATGATCGTGTCGAGTGTGCTCTTGCCCTCGGGATTGGGCAGGCTCTCGCGCCGCGACGGCAGATTGCCCTCGCTGAGCAGCTGCTCGAGCGCGACGCGACCGCGCGCGACGCGGCTCTTGATCGTGCCCACCGCAACTTGGCAGATCTCAGCCGCCTCTTCATAGGCGAAACCGCCAGCGCCGACGAGGATCAGCGCCTCGCGCTGCGGCTGCGGCAAGTGCAGCAATGCGCGCTGCATATCGGAAAGCTCGACGTGGCGGTCCTGGCTCGCGGGCGCGGCGAGCAGCCGGTCCGCGACGAGGTCGTCCCATTCGCCCTTGAAGCGCGCGCGGCGCATCTGGCTAAGGTAAAGGTTGCGCAGAATGATGAAGGTCCAGGCGCGCATGTTGGTGCCCGCCTGGAAGCGCTTGCGCGCCGCCCAGGCCTTTAGCAGCGTCTCCTGCACGAGATCGTCGGCGAGATCGCGGCTGCCCGACAGCGAACGCCCGAAGGCGCGCAGGTGCGGGATCACGAGCGCGAGCTGTTCCTTGAACTCGGGATCCGAGAGCGAGACATGCTCCACCGGGGGCAGGTTCGTCTCTTCATCCTCAAATTGTTCAGGCTGATTCATTCGATCCCGCTCAATTGCACACGCCGCGATACGGCCAGGGTTGGAGATAGGCGCCGTCGCCGTGATTGCCAGCATCCCCGCTCGTCCGGGTCAGAATACCACGATGACGAAAAAGGCGATGATGATCAGCACCAACCCGAAACCGAGTACGTAGCGGGTCATGTGCGGCGTTGCACCGGCGCGGGCGCGCTCGGCATCGATGTGAGTCGATTCGTCGTTCTCAGCCATGCCCCATCAACCCGCGACGACCGTTTTGGGTCCGTACCATATGGAACCCGGGGAAATTTTTTGATCTCCCCGGGATCGCGGGCGTCAGACCGGAACGGTTGCCCGGTCGAAGAACAGGGCCTGGCTGATCGTGGTCTTCACCGTCTCGCGCTGGAAGGGCTTGGTGATCAGGAAGGTCGGCTCGGGGCGCTCGCCGGTGAGCAGCCGCTCGGGGAAGGCGGTGATGAAAATCACCGGCACCGAGAATTCGGCCAAGATGTCCTTCACGGCATCGATGCCCGAGCTGTCGTCGGCGAGCTGGATATCGGCGAGGACGAGACCCGGACGCTCTTCCATCGCCAGCGCCACGGCCTCGTCGCGCGTCACGGCGACGCCGGTGACTTCGTGGCCGAGATCGCGGACGATCTGCTCGAGGTCCATCGCGATCAGCGGTTCGTCCTCGATGATCATCACGCGGGTGCGCGTCTGGCGCTCGATCTCGGCGATCGCCTCGCTGACAAGGGTGGACACCTGGGCGGGTTCCTCTTCGATAAGATAGCCGGCGTCCTCGATGCTGAACCCCTCGACGGTGGTCAGCAAAAGCGCCTGGCGGGAAAGCGGCGTCAGGCGCGCGAGGCGCTTGCGCGCGATCTCCTCGTTCTGGTTCGCGGGATCCTCGTGGATTTCCTCTTCCTCGAGATGCGTCGACTGCCAGATCGCCTGAAAGGTCCGGTAGAGGCCGAGCCGGGGATCGACTTCGCGCGGGAACTGGTCGGGCGCCGCGACGATCGCCTCGAGCGCGGCACGAACGTAACGGTCGCCATCGGCCTGGCTCCCGGTGAGCGCGCGCGCATAGCGGCGAAGCAGCGGAAGATGCGGCGCGAGTTGCTGTCCGAGCGACATAGGCAGGTTATTCTCCATTCGAGGCGGCTTGGGGCTTGTTTCGCCCCCGTGCCGTTACATTGCAAGTTCTGCCACCCGAAGGAGCCCCTCCCCGGATATTGCATCGGCTGTGGAACAATCGACGCGCTATTTGGTTTCATGCGCGAAGCCGCGTAGCTTTTGCTCCGCAGCCGCCGGAGTTTACGCCGGCTGGCTTCGCGTTCCGGTTGCATCCGGAAATGGTCGATAATAGTCCGGAGCCTGGGCCAACCCGGGTGTCCCAGGGGGGAATTGGTGCGTTCCGCTAAAGATGAGAAGATGAAGACACCGTCCAAACGAGGCGGAACGGAAAATGGCCGCACCGGCCGCAGCGTGGGCGACGCGCTGCGCCAGGCCTATGACGACGCCGTGCGCGAATCCGTTCCCGACGACCTGCTCGACCTGCTGAAAAAGCTCGACTAACCCCACGAGATGGACAGTCCCGAACAGGAACCGCGCGCCCGGACCCCGGCCGCGGCGCTGGCGCGCATGCCGACGGGCGCCAAGCTGTTCCTGATCCTGCTGGGCTCGCTGCTCCCGCTCGCGCTGATCGCGCTGTTCATCACGCTCCAGACCACACGCCATGCCGATCGCGAAGCACGCGAGCGGCTGCGCATCGCCGCCGAGGAAAGCTCGGGCGTCATCGCGAACGTCCTCGCCAATCATGTCGGGCAGCTCAATCAGACGCTCGCTGCGCTCGAGGCGAACCCCGAGGACGCGCCCGCGTGCACGCGGCTTGCCGGAACCTTCGCCGCCTCGCCAGGCGCGCGCTTCGCAGTGGCGGACCAGCGCGGCCGGCTGCTCTGCGGCCAGCGTTTCGCGATTGCCGGCGGCGAGGTGCTCACGCCAAACCAGGTATCCGCGACGCTGCTCGATCACGGGATGACGCTCAGGATCGCAGGTAGCTCGGGGAACAGCGCGACGGCCTATTATCCCGCCTCGGCGCTGGCGGTGCTGGCGCGGCCGAGCGGGTTCGTTCCCGAATACGGCGCGGCGCTGGTGGAGGGCGGCAGCCGGCTGGTGCTCAGGCAGCTGGCGGGCGGCGGCCCGCTCGACCGGCGCGAGACCACGCGCAGTGCGTTGCATGTCGACGATGTCGAGCTCGAGATGACGGTGCCCGCTACGCCGATCACCTCGCCGCTGATCATCTCGGCAGTGCTCGTCGTAATGATGTGGATCATCGCAGCGGCGCTCGGCTGGTTCGTCGTAGACATCCTGCTGATCCGCCCCTTGCGGCGGCTGCGCACGAGCGTTGGGGCGTACCGGCCGGGCGAAGTGATCGAAGTGCGCCGCTTCGGCGACATGCCCGCGCAGGAGATCCGCGAACTGGGCGCCACGTTCCAGGAGATCAGCCGCACCGTGCAGGCGCACGAAGCCGACCTCGCCGAGGGACTGGTTCGCCAAACCCGGCTGACGCGCGAAGTACATCACCGCGTCAAAAACAACCTCCAGGTGATTGCCAGCCTGATCAATTTCCACGCGCGGGGCGCCAAGGGGCCTGAAGCCGCCGAGGCCTATGCCTCGATCCAGCGCCGCGTCGACGCGCTCGCGGTGGTGCATCGCCACCACTATGCCGAGCTCGAGGAGAATCGCGGGCTCGAGCTCAGGTCGGTGATCGGCGAGCTCGCCTCGAACATCCGCGCGACCGCGCCCGAGCGCGCTGCGGGGCTGGGCATCACCATCGAGGTCCAGCCGCTGCTGGCGAACCAGGACGTGGCGATCGCCGTCGCGTTCCTGATCACCGAAGTCGTCGAGCTGGCGATCAGCTGCAATGCCGCGGCACAGATCCGCATCTCGATGAAGGCCGAGGGCGAGGAGCCCGAGCATGCGACGCTGCGCGTCGTCTCGCCGGCGCTAGTCGAGAGCCCCGAGCTCGAGGCGCTGGTCGAGAGCCGCTACGGCCGGGTGATGAGCGGGCTCGCGCGCCAGCTGCGCACCAAGCTCCACCACGATCCGCTCGCGGGCGCATTCGAGGCCGCGATCGCGATCAACGGGCGCCCCTGAAATTATTTCTCGAAAAATGCATTCTCGCGCGGAACCCGGGCCCGCCTCCTACGTTCTGCACTTCGGATAGTGACCTTTTGCCCCCCCGCTCTCGCTATCCAATTAAATGGGCCCGGAACCGCCAACCCTCCCCCCCCCCGGTGGCGTTTCC
>JAEWCK010000082.1 GCA_023390675.1 Pseudomonadota bacterium | reverse complement strand
TTCGCGGCGGGCCCCTCCCTCTCCCGCGAAAGCGGGAGAGGGGTTAGTTGGTAACCGGCCTCGGCCGCTTCGACCAGCCCGGTGCGGGGGCTTGGGGCTGGCGGGCTTCGGGGATCAGCGTGCGGATCTTCGCGGCGAAGCTGCGCAGGCACACCTCGCTCGCGCCGATCGGGCCGGCGATGTAGCTGCGCGAGGCCATGCCTTGCTGGACGCGAGAGATCAGCCAGGTGTCCTCGGCGTTGACGAGGCGATTGATCCGCCAGTTGGCGTAGCGGACGAGCTTCATCTCGCGGCGATCATCTTGTGGAATAAAGGCGTCGGGGAGCGCGAAAGCCATTTCGCGGAGCACGCAGCTGGTGGGCGTGAGCGGCAGCCACTGCATGAAGTCGATCTGGTCGGCGTAGACGTCGAACGCCTGGTTGGGCCAGAGCTTGTAATAGAGCCAGCGGCGGCCGGCGCCTTCGGGCAGATGCGGCGTGCGGGGCATGTGGGCTCGGTAGAAGCGCTCCCAGAAATTGCCCGGGCGATTGTCATCGATCTCGCCCGACATGCGATCGACCCAGGGCTGTGCCTCGATCCGGTAGCTCTTGCCGAACAGGCGGGTGAGGCCGGGATGCGCGACAGGGATGTGGAGCCCGTCCGAATAATTGTCGCCGACATTCTTCCAGTTGACCGGGCGCTCGCGCAGGCGGACCGGGGCGAGCGTGCGCATATCGGCGAAGCGATAGGGTGCGATCTCCTCGGCATAGGGCGCCATCATCGCCGCGACCGAGGGGCCTCCGCGATCCTCGAGGCGGACGAAGACGAAACCGTTCCAGATTTCGACCTCTACGGGCGCGAGGCCGTTCGCGGCCATGTCGAGCGTCGGATAGTCGGCGCGGAAGGGCACGCCGGTCAGGCGGCCGTCGGTCTCGTAGCTCCAGGCGTGATAGGGGCAGACGAGCTTCTTCGCCCAGCCGCTCGGCCCCTCGACCAGCCGCATCGCGCGGTGGCGGCAGACATTGGTGAAGGCGCGGACCTGCCCATCGGCTCCGCGGATCGCGATCACGCTTTCGCCGGCATAATCGAGCGTGTGGTAATCGCCCGCGCCGGCTATGTCGCTTTCGTGGCAGACTATCTGCCACGACGGGCGGATCACCCGGTCGATCTCGACGGCGAGCGCCTCGGGATCGGTGTAGAGCCAGGCGGGCAGGCTCCAGTCCGCGTCGGGATCGGTTTCCGGCTCGGGGAAAAGCTGCGCCATCGCGGCCCTATTTCGCCAGCTCCTTGAGCACCGTCTTGTAATAGACAATCGACGGCGCGATCTCACTCAGCGGGGTGCGTTCGTTGAGGCCGTGGGCGAAACCGTCCGACGCCTTCATGAAAATGGGGCTGGCGCCGTAGCTCGGCACGCCCTTGGCGCGGAACCACATGCTGTCGCTCGCGCCCGCGGACATCACCGGGACGACGGGGACGGTCGGGAAGCGGGCGTGGATCGCGCGCGTCACCAGCTTGAGCAGATCGGGGCGCAGCGGCGAGGCGGGGCTGGCGATCGTGCCGCTGGGGATTTCGCGGATCTTGAGCTCAGGATCGCCGACCACGGTGGCGAGCTTCGCCTGCACCGCCGCGGTGCTGGTGCCCGGGAAGATGCGGCAATTGACCGTCGCGGTGGCGCGCTGGGGGAGCGCGTTGGGGGCGTGGCCGGCGCTGACCATCGTGGCGACGCAGGTGGTGCCGACCTGCCCGATCAGATCGGGGATCGCGCGGAGCATGGCGAGCGCCTGCTCGTCTTTCGGGTTCGCGGCGAAGCGGCGCATCGCATCTGCGACGCCAGGTTCGGCATTGGCCGCGGCGGCGAGCAGGCTGGCGCGGGTGATGTCGTTGATCTCGGCGGGGAACTGGTAGGCGGCGATCTTGTCCAGCGCGTTCGCGAGCTGGTAGATCGCATTGACCTTGCCGGGGGCGCTCGAATGGCCGCCCGGATTGGTGAAGGTCAACTCGTAATCGGCATAGGTCTTCTCGGCGCCCTGCAGCCCGAAGATCACTGGCTTGCCGCTCTCGTCGAGCTCGCCGCCACCGCCGTCGATGTTCAGCAGCAATTCGGCGTCGTGATACTGGTCCGCCATCGCGGCGGTGGTCTTCATGCTCGTCTCCTCGTCGCCCGAGGCGAGGAGGACGATGTCGCGGCCGGGCCTGAAGCCCTCGCGCTTGAGCTGGATCAGCGTCGCGACCATCGTCGAGAGGTCGTACTTCATGTCGCTCGCGCCGCGGCCGAAGATCTTGCCGTCCTCGATCACCGGCGTGAACGGATCGCGCTCCCAATCCTCGGGCCTGGCCTCGACCACGTCCATATGGCCCGAGATGTAGATCGGCTTGCCCTTGCCGGCGCCCTTGTAGGTGACGACCATGTACGCCGTGTCGTCGAGCTTCTCGATGCGGATGTCGGCGGGATCGAACCCGCCGGCGACGAGCTGGTCCTTCAGGTACGCGGCATATTCGGGGGTCTGGTTGCCCGGCCCGGCGACGGTGCGGAAGGCGATGCCGCGCTTGAGCAGCTCGAGCGCCTGCGCTTCGGCTTGCGGGTTGGTCTGGGCGTGGACAGGAGCCCCGACGAGCGCCGCGACGAAGAGGGCGGCGACGTAACGCATGGGCGGGCTCCAGCAGAGATCAGGCTGGAGCGGGTGAAGGGAATCGAACCCTCGTCGTAAGCTTGGGAAGCTTCTGCTCTACCATTGAGCTACACCCGCTCGGCACGGCCCGAGTGGCATAGTCTCAGGGGTCCGGTCAACACTGCTTGACTACTCAGACAATTGCGTTGGATGATGCATCATGCGCTGGTTGCTCGCCCCGATCCTCTCGCTCGCCGCCCTCCCCGCCGCGGCGCAAATCCCGCACCTCGCCGACGGACGGCTGATCGTCGACGGCAAGCCCTTCCTGATCCTGGGCGGCGAGCTGGGGAACAGCTCGGCCTCCAGCCGCGCCTTCATGGCGCCGCACTGGCAGCGCCTCAGGGCGATGCACCTCAACACCCTGCTGCCGCCGGTGAGCTGGGAGCTGATCGAACCGCAAGAAGGCAAATTCGATTTCTCCAGCGTCGACTGGCTGATCGAGGATGCGCGCGCCAACGACATGCGGCTGGTGCTGCTCTGGTTCGGCAGCTGGAAGAACAGCATGTCGACCTATGTTCCCGCCTGGGTGAAGCGCGACACCAAGCGCTTCCCGCGCGCGATCGCGGCGGACGGGACGCCGCAGGACATCCTTTCAGTGTTCGGCAAGGAGACGCTTGCGGCCGATGCGCGCGCGTTCGCTGCGCTGATGGCGCATCTGAAGGCGGTGGATGGCGACAAGCACACGGTGCTGATGGTGCAGGTCGAGAACGAGATGGGCTTCCTGCCCGACGCGCGCGAGCATGGGCCAGTGGCGGATGGCGAGTTCGCGAAGTGGAAGGGCAGCGAAGAGGAATTCACGGCCTTCCATTATGCGCGCTTCTCCAATGCCGTCGCGAAGGCGGGCAAGCGCGCCTATCCCCTCCCGATGTACGTCAACGGCGCGCAACGCCGGCCGAACAAGCTGCCCGGCGAATATCCGAGCGGCGGGCCGCTGGCGCATCTCTGGGCGCACTGGAAGCCGAACACGCCCGACATCGACATGCTCTCGCCCGACATCTACTTCCCGAGCTTCGCCGGGATCGCGGCGAGCTATGCCCGGCCGGGCAATGTGCTGTTCGTGCCGGAGGCCAATCGCGCCGGCGATCCGCGCGCGGGGGCGAATGCGATGCTGACGATCGGCAAGCATGGCGGGATCGGGTTCAGTCCCTTCTCGATCGAGAACATCGGCGATGGCGACCGGCTGGCGCAGGTCTATGCGATGCTCGACGGGCTGACGCCGAGCATGTTTGCGGCGAAGGGCCGCGCCGGGTTCGCGCCGCCGGTCACGTTCGACGGGACGGTGGACGAGGCGCCGCAGACGGCGACGCTAGGCGGCTACAAGATGACGGTGAGCTTCGTCGAACCCTGGATCGCGCGCGACAAGCAGAATCCGGCCGAGCATGGCGGGATCGTGTTGTGGCTGGGCGGCGAGGATTACCTGATCGCGGGGAGCGGAATCACCGTGACCTTCGAGCCGCGCGTGGGGCTCGATTTCGTCGACGAGGGACGGTTCGAGGGCGGCGCGTGGAAGCCCGGGCGGCGGCTCAACGGCGACGAGACGCATCAAGGGCGGCACGTCCGCCTGCCGGGCAATATATGGGGCATCCAGAAGGTACGGCTCTACCGTTACTGAGGCGAAATCGCTTTTCGGGCGTTTCGGCTTCCCATGAAGACGCTCTGGTTCATCACCAATCCCGCTTCGGGCACCACGTCGCACAAGAAATGCGAGGCGCTGGAGGCGGTGTTCGAGGAGGCTGGGCTCAAGCTCGCCGGCCGCACCGACTTTCCCGAGCAGAAGCTCCCCACCGGGCGATCGCTCACCGCCAAGGGCGTGGACACCGTCGTGCTGTTCGCGGGCGACGGGACGATCAACGCGGCGCTGTGCGCGCTCGGCAAGTGGAAGGGCGACTTCCTGATCCTGCCGGGCGGCACGATGAACCTGCTCGCCAAGGCGCTGCACAGCGAGACCGATCCGCACAAGATCGTCCACGCCGCGCATGTCGCGAAGAAGCGCGTCGCCCTGCCCTTCGTCGAGGCGGGCAAGCACCGTGCGTTCGTCGGGCTGATCCTGGGGCCAGCCGCGGCCTGGGCACGGGCGCGCGAGGCGGCACGCAAGGGGCGTATCGGGCGAACGCTCGGCGCGATGCGCGCGGCGTGGCGGCGGACCTTCGGCGAGAAGGGCGTGCGCGTCGACGCGCCGGGGCTCGGCGCCCATTATCAGGCGGTCTATGTCACGC
>JAEWCK010000038.1 GCA_023390675.1 Pseudomonadota bacterium | reverse complement strand
ATCGCGGGCGAGCCTTGGGGCGGCGCGGGCGCGTCAGCCATCGGCGCGCGGCTCGGCCAGCTTCGCCTTGTCGGCCTCATAGGCCTTGCGCACCGGGCCCACGCCCATGAGCACGACTGCGATCATGCAAACATAAGCGACGAGCCAGATGTCGTCGGTGGCGCGCGGATACGACCAGGCGGCGGCCACGGCGATCAGCGCCGCGGCGATCAGCCCGGCGGCGATGTGGAGCACCTCGATCAGGACGCGCATCGCCGCCTCCCCCGGTTCAGGCGATCATTCCGAACGGAGCCTCGACCAGCTCCTTGAACACCTTCATCAGCTCGGCGCCGTCGGCCCCGTCGATCGCGCGGTGATCGAAGCTGCCGGTGGCGCTCATCACGGTGGCGATCTGGAGCGCGTCGTCGATCACATAGGGCCGCTTCTCGCCCGCGCCGATCGCCATGATCATGCCCTGCGGCGGATTGATCACCGCCTCGAACTGCTTGATCCCGAACATGCCCATGTTCGACAGGCTGGCGGTGCCGCCCTGATATTCTTGCGGTTGCAGCTTGCCTTCCTTGGCGCGGCCCGCGAGGTCCTTCATCTGGGTCGAGATCGACGAGACGCTGACTCCGGCGGCATCGCGGATGATCGGCGTGATCAGCCCGGTGGGCGTCGAGACCGCCACCGAGACGTCGGCGCGGCTGTACTTGATCAATTTGTCGCCGGTGTAGGTGACGTTGCACCTGGGCGTCTGGATGAGGGCGACGCCCAGCGCCTTGATCAAGAGATCGTTGACCGAGAGCTTCACCCCGCGCCCCTCGAGCGCCTTGTTGAGGTCGCCGCGCAGCTTGAGCAGCGCATCGAGGCGGATGTCGACGGTCAGATAGATGTGCGGGACGGTCTGCTTCGATTCGGTGAGGCGGCGCGCGATCGTCTTGCGGATGTTGGAGAGCTTCTCCTCCTCGTGCGGGATCGATTCGTCGTACCACACGGCCTTGTGCTCGGCGGGAGCGGCAGCGGCGGGCGTGGCCGACGACGCAGGGGCAGCCGCAGCGACGGGCGCCGGCGCCGCGCCGGGCTTCGCACCTTCGAGGTCCGCCTTGACGATGCGGCCGTTGGGGCCCGAACCGGCGACGCCCGCGAGATCGACGCCCTTCTCGGCGGCGAGGCGGCGCGCAAGGGGGCTCGCCTTGACGCGGTCGCCCGAAGGTGCCGCGGGCGCCGGAGCGGGCGTGGGCGACGGCGCAGGCGCGGGAGCCGCCTTGGCCTCCTCCTTCTGGGCTTCCGCCCTGGGCGCCGGAGCCGGAGTCGGTGCCGGGGCGCTGTCGCTCTCGCCGATCACTGCGATGACCGTGCCGACCTTCACGCCTTCGGCACCTTCGGGGACGAGGATCTTGCCGATCACGCCCTCGTCGACCGCCTCGAACTCCATCGTCGCCTTGTCGGTCTCGATCTCGGCGAGCAGATCGCCCGACTTCACGGTATCGCCTTCCTTGACCAGCCACTTGGCGAGCGTGCCCTCTTCCATGGTGGGGGACAGCGCCGGCATCTTGATTTCGATTCCCATCGGGGTTCCCGTCTGTTGGTCAGGCCAAGGTCTGGCTCTCCTTTGCGCCGCCCCCGCCCCGGGTCAAGAGAGGCGCTTGCACGAAAGCCATTCTGGCGTCACTCAACGCATGGAAGGCGGAAAGCATCCATGCGCACCTATCTGGTGGTGATCGACGAGAGTCCCGAGGCCGAGATCGCGCTGCGCTTCGCGGCGCGCCGCGCCGTGAAGACCGGCGGCAGCGTGGTGATCCTCGCGCTGATCCCCAGGCCCGACTTCGTCCAGTGGGGCGGCGTAATGGCGACGATCGAGGAAGAGGCGCGCCAACGCGCCGAAGCGCTGGTCGCGCGCGCGGCGGGGACGCTGCTCACCGAATCGGGGATCACCCCGTCGATCACGCTGAGCGACGAGGACGGTGCCAAGGTGGTGCGCGACATGATCGCCGCCGACCGCGAGATCGCCGCTTTGGTGATCGGCGCGGCGGTGAGCGGCCCGCCGGGGCCGATGGTGACGCACTTCACCGGCGCCGATGCCGGCAAACTGAGCGTGCCGGTGATGATCATTCCCGGATCGCTCGACATGGACGCGATCGACCGGCTGAGCTGATGCTGCGCGCGCTTCCGTTCCTGCTGCTCGCTTTGCCCGCCGCCGCGCAGGATCGCCCCGATCCCGCGCGGCTGAAGGCGAGCGTCGAGAAGCTCGTCGGCTTCGGCACGCGGCATACGCTTTCCGATCCCGACAATCCGAAGCGCGGAATCGGCGCGGCGCGGCGCTGGTTCATGGGCGAACTCGCGAAGCTCGGCGACCAGTGCGGCTGCATCGAAGTCGCCAATATCGCGCGGACCTTCACCAACGACCGCGCGCCCAAGGGCGTCGAGGTCGTGGACGTGCTCGGCTTCCAGGCGGGGACCGATCCGAAGCGCGTGGTGATCGTGATGGGGCATATCGACAGCCGCGTGACCGACGTGATGGACGCGAGTGCCGACGCGCCCGGCGCGAACGACGACGGATCGGGCGTCGCTTTGGTGCTCGAGGCGGCGCGGCTCCTCTCGAAGCAGAAGTTCAAGGCGACGATCGTCTATGCCGCGCTTTCGGGCGAGGAGCAGGGATTGTTCGGCGGGCAATTGCTCGCCGAGACCGCGAAGGAGCGCGGCTGGACGGTGAGCGCGGTGCTCAACAACGACATCGTCGGCAACAGCATCGGCACCGACGGAACGCGGGTGGCCGACCGCGTGCGCGTCTTCTCCGAGACGATCGGCGAGGCGGCGACGCCCGAAGCGATGCGCGGACAGCGCAACGACGGCGGCGAGGACGACGGCCCCTCGCGCGCGCTCGCCAAGGCAATCGACGGCGTCGCGGAGAAATTGCCCGGCGGGCTCGACGTGTTCCTCGTCCGCCGGCCCGACCGGTTCGGGCGCGGCGGCGATCATTCGCCTTTCCAGAAGCTCGGCTATCCTGCGGTGCGCTTCACCGTGGGCGTGGAGAATTACGACGCGCAGCACCAGACGCTGCGGCCGGGCTATGGCGACACGCCCGACAAGATGGACTTCGACTATCTGGCGAAGGTCACTGCGATCAACGTCGCGACGATCCGGCGGCTGGCCTCCGCGCCGGCCGCGCCGGACAAGGTGACGATCGGCGGCGCGCTTTCGACCGACACGAGCGTCAAATGGACTCCGGTGCCGGGCGCCGCGAAATACCGCATCCGCTGGCGCCGCGCCGATGCGCGCGACTGGACCGACTTCAGGGACGTGCCCGGCGACACCGCCGAGACGACGCTCAAGGGCGTGGTGGTCGACGACAATTTCATCGGCGTCTCCGCGCTATCAGCAGACGGCGCGGAGAGTCTGATTACCTTCGGCGGCCGGCGCCAGGGCTAACCGATTCCTCGATCCTCCCCCGCCAGGGGGAG
>JAEWCK010000386.1 GCA_023390675.1 Pseudomonadota bacterium | reverse complement strand
GATGACGCTCCGCGTTCCCACCAACAAGGCCGAGTCGGTCGGCATGCGCAAGCTGTCGAGCCAGGCGACGCTGCTTGAGGCGCTGACCACGCTCAAGGGCCGTCCGAAGATCAAGCGCACCATGTGGTCGCGCCGTGCGCAGGAATATGAAGCGAAGATCAACTCGGGCGACCTGGTGTCGATCGCCGAGGTGGTGCGCGACCTGTTCCGCGCCGACGATCAGCCGGAGCAGAGCTATTCGGAGCGCCAGATCTTCGAAGCGGCCGCGAGCCGCCTCGCGCGCGAGCTGGCCGCGATGGAAGAGGTCGACGAGCCGACCGCGCTCGAGAAGATCCTCGAGATCCTGCGCAAGGCCGCGGCGATCCACAACAAGGACAAGGTGCCCGCCTGAGCGCGGCACTGCCGGTCAAGGAAAAGGGCGGCCCTGAAAAGCCGCCCTTTTCCTTGCGCCGAAGATGGTGTATTGTGCATACAACACACATGTTGCCAAGGAGAGAGGAATGCGTTTCCTGCTGATCGCCGCGCTGCTGCCGGCCACTGCCTGCCACGCCAGCTGGGAGAAGGAAGGCCACGCGATCCAGCCGAGCGGCAAGGGCGCGACGCGGAGCTTCGCCGCGAGCGGCTTCACCGGCGTCGACCTGCGCGGTCCCGACGATGTCGACGTCAAGACCGGCCCCGATTTCCGGGTCACCGCCGAGGGCGACAGCGCTATCCTCGACCAGCTCGAGATCCAGGTGGTGAACGGCTCGCTACGCGTCGGGCGCAAGGACAATCAGGGCAGCTGGTTCAGCAACGATCCCGGCGTGAAGGTGCATGTCGTGATGCCGAAGCTGACCACCGCAGGCGTCGCCGGATCGGGCGATCTCAGCATCGACAAGGCCGAAGGCGACGTCCGGGCCGAGATCGCGGGCTCGGGCAATCTTTCGATCGCGTCGCTCAACAGCGGCGAGACCGATTTCTCGATCGCGGGCTCGGGCGATCTCAACGCCTCGGGCTCGGCGCGCAACCTTAAGGTCTCGATCGCCGGTTCGGGCGACGTCGCCGCCGAAGGGCTGACCGCGACCAGCGCCGACATTTCGGTGGTCGGATCGGGCAATGTCCGCAGCGTGGTCAAGGGCGAGGCGCAGGTTTCGATCGCCGGCTCGGGCGATGTCGAGCTGACCGGCGGCGCCAGATGCCAGGTCAGCGCGATGGGTTCGGGCGAGGCGCATTGCTCCTGAGCGCTTGCGCCTGATCCATAGCGGGGCGATGCTGCGGCGATGCGTCGCCTGCTCGCCCCGCTCCTGCTGCTCGCCGCGGCCCCCGCGCCGCAGGACGAGCGCGCCTATATGTTCACCGGCTTCGATCGGCTGCGCGTCGACGGACCCTTCACGGTGGACGTCGAGACCGGATCGCCGGGGGCGACCGCGACGGGGGATCCGCGCGCGCTCGACCGGCTGTCGCTGCGCGTCGAAGGCGGCACGCTGGTCGTCAATACCGGGACGACGGGGTGGGAGCTGCGCGCGGGCGAAAGCGCCGCCGGCACGAAGATCCGCATTCGCACGACGTCGCTGCGCAGCGTGCTCGTCAATGGCGGCGCGAACGTGCACATTGCCGAAATGCGCGTCCCGCGCGTCGACATCGCGCTCAACGGCGGCGGCGCGATCCATGTCGACAGGGTGCAGGCCGACGACACCAATGTCTCGCTGATCGGCACCGGCGCGATCACGCTGGGCGGGGCGACGCTGAAGGGTCGCGTCCGCGCGCACGGCGCGGGTTCGGTCGACGCGAGCGCGCTCACTGCCAACGAGGCGACGCTGATCTCCGAGACGAGCGGCGAGGTCCGGATGAAGGTGCGCTACACGGCGCGCGTGATGGCGCTCGGCGCCGGCCTAGTCGGCGTGACCGGCCAGCCCGAATGCACGGTGAGCGGGCCGGGCCCGGTCGAGTGCGAAGGCAAGGTGATCCGGCGCTAGGCCGCGAGCGGGAAGCGCAGCAGCCGGTCCTCGAGCGCGACCAGCGCCTGCGCGCCGCCGCCCACTGCGCGGACGATCTCGGGATGGCGCGCGTCGAGCCCGCCGGTGAGCGCGCCGAACGCCGGCAGGATCAGCTTGGTCGCGGTCGCGACGAAGCAGCGCCGCGCGACCTGGCGGCCTCGCACGCTGATCCTGAGCTTGGGATGGAAATGCCCCGAAAGCTCGGGGCGCGGATCGGCGCGGTCGGCCTCGTGGCGAAGCACCAGCCCGTCGATCTCGGCTTCCTCGAGAATCTCCCCGCCGCAATGATCGACCATCAGGCTGTCGTGATTGCCGGTGATCCAGCGCCAGTCGAGCCGCGCGGTGAGCGAAGTGAGCAGCGCGCGCGGCGCCTCGCCCAGCCGCTCGCATCCGGCCGAATCGTGGAAGCTGTCGCCGAGGCACCAGAGCTCGCGCGCCTGGGTGCGTTCGATCAGCGCGGCGAGCGCGGCCAGTGTCGCGAGCGAATCATAGGGCGGCAGCATCTGCCCCTTCGAGGCGAACCAGCTCCCCTTCTCGAAATGCAGGTCGGCGACGAGCAAAGCGCGGCGCGCGGGCCAGTAGAGCGCGCCCTCGGGCAATGCACATAGATCGTGGCCGGCGAACGAAAGGGGAACCATGGCCCCTGCTATCGCCGCGACGCAGGCGCCGTCAACAGCGCAGGATCGGAACCTTGCGCCCCTTGAAGGTGATGACGCCGTGCTTTGCGTCAATGCGCTCGATCTCGTAGCTGCGCGTTTCGGGGGGTGTGAGTTTGCGCGGCGCCTCATCGCCATTTTCGAGCCGCTCCGTGACGGTCTCGGTCACGGTGTCGCCCGCGACTGCCCAGCTGCCGGTATCGCCGTAATTGTCGAGCCTGCCATCGGCTTCGTAGGTGATCAGGAAATCGGTCGCGCATTCCTCGCCGAACGACCAGGTGCCTGCCAGCCAGTCGCGCATCGGCGCGTTGGCCGTGACCGGCGCGGGGGCAGGCGTCGCTGGCACCGGCGCCGCCGCATTGCCCGCCTCGTTGCCGGCCGCAGGAGCGGCTTCGGGCGCGCAGGCGCCGAGCGCGCAGGCGATTCCGGCGAAGAGCAGCCCCCGTTCCATTGCGTGCGAATCTACGCGATTCGCGGGCGAGGGACCAGCCTCAGGCGGCGTCGGCGACGCGCGCCATCTGACCCAGTTCGGCAAGGATGCGCACCCACGAACGGATGCCCTTGTGGAAGCTGTTGAGGTCGTATTTCTCGTTGGGCGAGTGGATGTTGTCGTCGGTCAGCGCGAAGCCGACCATCACCGTATCCATTCCCAGGATCGCGTGGATCGAATTGACCACCGGGATCGATCCGCCGCAGCCGAGCAGCGCCGACTTGCCCCATTCGGCGTCGAGCGCGCGGCGCGCCGCCGCGAGCGGGCCGCTGTCGCTCGCGAGCGTGATCGCCTCG
>JAEWCK010000368.1 GCA_023390675.1 Pseudomonadota bacterium | reverse complement strand
GCGCGGGCGTGAGCGGCGGCGGCATCGAGTTCAGCGGCGCGGGGCGGCTTTCGGCCTCCGACGGCAGCTTTTCCGGCAATGCGCTTTACGAAGGGTGGTTCGGCGCGGCGGGCGGCACGTTGAGCGGCCGCTTCTACGGCCCCGGCGCCACCGAGCTGGGCGGATCTTTCTCGGGCTCGAATTCGCGCGGAATGACCGTGGTGGGCGGCTTCACCGGCCAGCGCGACCCCGCGTTGTCACCGCAGAATCTGACCCTGACCAACATGACCAAGTCGCAACTCTTCTATGCGCAATTCGGCAATGGCCTGGTCAGCCAGCTCAACTGGCAGAATTCGGACACCTTCACCTTTTCTCCGCCGACATCGGACATGTACGGCGGCCAGTTCACCGTCGCGGACAAGGTGGCGGCCGGCGATCCCAATTTCACGGCCTACCACAAGAGCTTCACAGGCACGCTCGATACGCAGGACGTGACGCTCAAGATGTACAAGCCCGGATCGGGCAATACCGAGCTTGCGCTCACTTATGCCAGCTTTGCGCATTGGGCTACGACGGTGCGGTACGGACTGGGGCGACGGCCGGTCAATCTCTATGCTGCCTATGGCCTCGAGACCCCCGCCGGGCTGCTCTCGGGCAAGACCGGGACGGGGCACTATTCCGGCATTCTGTACGGCACCGGCGCGAATTCGACCGCGTCCCTGCTCTATGACGTCAAAGGAACGTCGAGCTTCGACGTCAATTTCGGTAGCCAGAACTATACCGGGGCGCTCGCGATGACTGGGACCGAACAGGCCGGTGGCGGAACCATCGATTTCGGCAGCTTCGACGTCGCAGGTCGGCTGACCATGACAGGCGTCACCGGAACGCTCACGCGCGGCGGAGTCGAGATGGGTCAATTCGCACCACGCTTTTACGGCCCCGATGGCGAGGAAATCGTCGCGCCCTTCTCGATCAACGTTCAGCCGGGAAACCCGGGTTCGGGACTCGCGATCTCGGGCGTGGCGGCCGCAAAGCGCCAGTGATCCGAGCCACGGTCGCGGTGCTGGTGTTGTCGATCGCGGCAACGCCGGCCGCGTCGCAAATGCGCGCGCAAACTCTGACTGCGGTTGATGTTTTCGGGTTGGCCGATCGGGCGCGTGCAGAAGGGCGGATCGACGACGCGGTCACGCTATACGAGGCGCTCGCCAAGGACCCGGATCCGCAGGTCCGCGCCGAGGCGCGCTTCCGCAAGGGTATGATGCTCTCAGACGTCAAACGCTATCGCGAGGCGGCGCTGGCGTTTCGCGCGCTGCTCGACGAACAGCCGGGTGCGACGCGCGTGCGGCTCGAACTGGCCCGCGTGCTCGCGGCGATCGGCGATGAAGGGGCAGCGCGCCGCCAGCTACGCCAGGCGCAGGCGGCCGGCCTGCCACCCGAAGTAGCCGCCACCGTCGGCCAGTTCGATCGCGCGCTACGCTCGTACAAGCGGCTCGGCGGGACCTTCGAGGTCGCGCTCGCCCCCGATTCGAACATCAACCGCGCGACCCAGGCACGCGTGCTCGACACGATCATCGCGCCGCTCACGCTATCGGACGACGCCCGGGCGCGATCGGGAATCGGGGCGCATCTCGCGGGGCAAGGCTATGCCCGCATCAGGCTCTCGGACAATTTCGCATTCGTGCCGCGCGTCTCGGGACTCGCAAATCTTTATCGCGCGGGCGCATTCAACGATGTCTCGGGATCGGCACTGGCCGGGCTCGAGTGGCGCCGGCTGCGCGACCGCTTCAGCCTGTCCGCAGGCCGGACCTGGCGCTGGTACGGTGGCCGCCCTTATGCCCATACCGACGCGGTGACGCTCGATTGGCTGCACGGTCTGGACAAGCGATCCCAGTTCGTAGTGAGCGGCAGCGTTAGCCATGCGGCGTATCGGCTCAACGATCTTCAGGACGGGATGATCTACGACCTCAACCTGTCGGTCGAACGTGCGTTGTCGGCCCGCGCGGGGATGAGCGTCGCCGCTACAGCCACGCGCCAGACCGCGCGCGACCCCGGTTATGCCACCGTTGCCGGCGCGGTCACCCTTACCGGGTGGCGCGAGACCCGGCGGACGACGCTGTTCGCCTCCGTGGGGGTGCGGCGCACCGAGGGCGACGCTGCCCTGTTTCTGTTCGGCGACCGCAGGCGCGAATGGCTGCTCAGCGCGCGTGCCGGTGCGACCTTTCGCGCGCTGGAAGTGCACGGGTTCGCGCCTTTCGCTCGGCTCGTCTATGAACGAAACAGCTCAAGTGTCGGACTCTATGACTATCGGCGCGTGGGCGCCGAATTCGGGATCACGCGGGCTTTCTAAGGCCCGCTCACATTCTCCGTGCCGCGTCGCTCGCGAGCCTGTCGGCGCGTTCGTTATCGGGGTGGCCGGCATGGCCCTTGACCCACACCCATTCGACGCGGTGCGGCTTGGAGGCGGCAAGCAGCTCCTGCCACAAATCGGCATTCTTGACCGGCTTCTTGTCCGACGTCCGCCAGCCGTTGCGAAGCCAGCCGTGAATCCATTTGGTAAGGCCGTCCATCACGTAGCGGCTGTCGGTCGAGAGCGTCACGCGGCAGGGACGCTTGAGCGCCTCCAGTCCGCGGATTGCGGCCATCAGCTCCATGCGGTTGTTGGTGGTGTGCGCCTCACCGCCCGAAAGCTCCTTCTCCTTGCCGCCCATCCGCAGCACCACGCCCCAGCCGCCGCGCCCGGGATTGCCTTTGCACGCGCCGTCGGTGGCGATCTCGACATGGGGGAGTTCGGTCATACGAAGAGCGCGGCACCGTGCCGGGCGTAGAATTCGAGACGGCGCATGTAGGCGAGCGGGTCCTTGCGCGTGACCAGTGCATCCGCCGGCGTGTTGAGCCAGTCCCACGCGCGCGTGAGGAAGAAGCGGAGCGCAGCGCCTTCGGCAAGGATGGGGAGCGCCGCCCTCTCCTCGGGCGAGAGCCCGAAGGTGGCGCCATAGCCGTCCACCAGCGCATGGCCGACCCCGGCATCGTATCGTTCGCCGCGGCCGTCGAATGCCCAGGCGCCGTGCATCACGGCAAGGTCGTAGGCGCGGATGTCGGTGCACGCGAAGTAGAAGTCGATCAGCCCGGTCACGCGATTGCCGAGCATCAGGACATTGTCGGGGAAGAGGTCCGCGTGAATCGCGGCGCGCGGCAGATCGGTGGGCCATGCGCCGAGGATCGCATCCAGCGCCGCTCCGGCGCGGTCGTACATGCCCGGCTGAATAGTATCGAGATCGTGGCCGCAGCGCTCGAACAGTGGCGCCCAGGCCTCCCTGCCCATCGAATTGGGCCGGTTCTGTGCGAAATCCGCGGCAGCCTCGTGCATTCGCCCCATCGCCTCGGCCGCGGCGCGCGCCTGAACCGGCGTCGGGTGCGAGACCGAAACGCCCGATAGGAACTGGATGAGGCACGCCGGACGGCCTTCGAGCGTGTGGATCACGTTTCCGTCGCGATCCGGCACTGCGGGCGGCACGGGCAGGCCGCGGGCCACCAGATGATCGAGCAGTGCCATGAACCAGGGCAAGTCGCGAGCATCGACACGTTTCTCGTAGAGCGTCAGGATGAACCGGCTCTTGGTCGTGTCGACGAGGTAATTGGAGTTCTCCACGCCTTCGGCGATGCCCTTTGCCGAGACCAGTTCGCCGACATCGAACCTTTCGAGGAAGGTCCCGAGCGTTTCGGCCGAGACCTGCGTGTAGACGGCCATTACGCCGCTTCGAGCCCGCGCGGCAGCTTGAAGGTCACGTTCTCCGCCACCGTCTCGACTTCGCGCTCGATCACTTCGAAGCGCTCGGAGAGCTTGTCGACCAGCTCGCGGACGAGCAGCTCCGGCGCCGATGCGCCCGCGCTCACGCCGACCGTGCCGACGCCAGCGAGCCAGTCCCAGTCGAGATCGGCGGCGCGCTGGATCAGCTTCGCATCGACCCCCTGTCGCTCGGCGACTTCTACGAGGCGCAGCGAATTGGATGAGTTCTGCGCGCCGATCACCAGCATCAGGTCGACCGAGGAGGCGATCGCCTTGACTGCGCTCTGGCGATTCGAAGTGGCATAGCAGATGTCGTCCGCGCCGGGCGCGAGGATTGCCGGGAAGCGGCGCTTGAGCACTTCGAGCGTCGACGCGGTGTCATCGACCGAAAGCGTCGTCTGGGTGAGGAAGGCGAGGTTGTCGGGATCGACCACGCCGACTGCTTCGGCGTCGGCGGGCGTCTCGATCAGCGTCATCGATCCCTGCGGGACCTGGCCGAAGGTGCCGATCACTTCGGGGTGCCCGGCATGGCCGATGAACAGGACGTGCCGCCCCGACGCGACGAGCCGCTCGGCCTGACGATGTACCTTGGAGACCAATGGGCAAGTGGCGTCGAGATATTCGAGCCCGCGCTCGGCTGCGTTCGCCGGCACTGTCTTGGGC
>JAEWCK010000314.1 GCA_023390675.1 Pseudomonadota bacterium | reverse complement strand
GCGCGGGGGGGCGGGGGGGGCGCCCCCCCCCCCCGCCCCCGGGGCATTGGGGACGGGCCGGAAGCGCAGTGTCGCGACAGCGAACGCCATGCCGTCGCGGCGAGGACTGCGCCGACGCTTATTTCTTCTTCTTGAGCGGATCGACGCCGGTCTGGGCGATCCATTCGCCGCGGGTCTTGCAGACGCGCGTCTTGAAGATCGTGCCCGTCGTGACCGCGTTCTCGACGCAGACCCGCTTGTCCATCGGGACATCGGCCTTCTCTTCCTGCTTCCTGCTGTCGTCGGCGCGGGCGGCGGCGGGGGCGACCGCGCCCGCGACGAGCGCGAGGGTGGCGACAGCGGCCAGCGCCGCCGAAAGCGTGTTCGTACGCATAAACCTGGACTCCTCTTGGTCAGACTGTGCGGACGCTCCCTCGTTCGCCCGCTCCCGATGCTTTGCAGGGCGCGTGCCAATTGCACCGGCCACGCAATTTCAATGACTTAGTGGATTCGTGCAGATGTAACACTGCCATAGTGCAGCAATACACACCAAGATTTGGCGAAAGCATGCTTTCAAGCGTCCGGAAGCGAACAGCCCTGGTGTCCGGAAACGGCCGTTACCGAAGCGCCACCCAGGTGGGGGCATGGTCGCTGGCCTTGTCGCGGCCGCGATAATCCTTGTCGACGCCCGCGCCGCCAAACCGGTCGGCAGCGAGCGGGCTGAGCAGCAGGTGATCGATGCGGAAACCGGCGTCGCGCTGCCAGCAGCCGGCCTGATAGTCCCAGAAGGTCCAGATGCCGCCGCCGGGGAAGCGCGTGCGCAGCGCGTCGGTCCAGCCCTGCGCCAGCAACGCGCGGTAGCGCTCGCGGCTTTCGGGCTGCATCAGCGCGTCGGTCGCCATCGCGCGGACCGAGAAAGTGTCGTCGTCGTTGGGGATGACGTTGTAGTCGCCCGCGAGCACCACCGGCCGCTCCTCGGCGAGCAGCGCGCGGGCGCGATCGGCGAGACGCTCCATCCATTTGAGCTTGTAGTCGAACTTGGGGCCGGGCTGCGGATTGCCGTTCGGCAGATAGATCGACGCGACAACCAGGTCGCCGACCTCACATTCTATATAGCGGCTGTGCGCGTCCTCGGGATCGCCCGCGAGACCGCGCTGGCGCTCGACGGGCTGCTGGCCGCGCGCCAGCACCGCAACCCCGTTGAAGCCCTTCTGCCCGTGCCACACCGCGCCATAGCCCGCGGCCTCGATGTCCTTGGTCGGCAGCGTCTCGTCGGCGCCCTTCAGCTCCTGCAGGCAAACGATGTCGGGCTTCTGCTCGTCCAGATATTCGAGCAGGCGCTCCATGCGCGCCTTGATGCCGTTGACGTTGTAGCTGACGATCTTCGGCAAGGGGATCAGACCGAGAAGCTGGTGCCGCAACCGCAGCCCGATTGCGCATTGGGATTGGTCACCGCGAAATGCGCGCCGCCGAGATTGTCGATGAAATCGACCTGCGAGCCGCGGACGAGATCGAGGCTGATCGAATCGACCGCGAGGCGGACGCCATCGGTCTCGGCGACGCTGTCGTCGTCCTCGATGCAGTCGGCCATGCCGAACTTGTACTGGAAGCCTGAGCAGCCGCCGCCCTCGACCGACAGCCGCAGGATCGCGGGCTTGCCCTGCTTGGCCGCGATCGCCGCGACGCGCGCGGCGGCGGCCGGGGTGAGCGCGATGTCGGAATGGGCGAGCGTGGCCATGCGGGGGAGATAGTGGCGGGAAGCGCCGGGAGCAATGCGCCCCAAAAGAAAGGGGGCCGCCTTCGCGGGCAGCCCCTCTCCTCTCCTACCCTCGAAAATCTTACTTCTGCGCGGCCGGACCGCCGACGCCGCCCTGAACGCGGTTCTGCACCGCGGCGAAATATTCGCCGGTCTGGAGGAAGGGGATCGGATTGACCGCCTTGCCGTCGACGCGGACTTCGTAATGGAGATGGCTGCCGGTCGAACGGCCGGTCGAGCCCATCAGGCCGATCAGCTGGCCGCGCTTCACGCGGGTGTTCGCAGTGACGAGAAGCTTGGACATGTGGCCGTAGCGCGTGGCGATGCCCCGGCCATGGTTGATCTCGACCATGTTGCCGTAGCCGCCCCACCGGCTCGCGCGCGCGACCACGCCGTCGGCGGTCGCGTAGATCGGCGTTCCGATCGCGCCGGGGATGTCGACGCCGGGGTGCATCGCGGCGGTACCGCGGAACGGATCCGAGCGGACGCCGAATTGCGACGTGAAGCTGACATGCGCGACCGGCTGCATCGAGGGAATCGAGATCACCGTCTGCTCGAGCATGTCGAGCTTCTTCCAGGTGAGGAAAAGCGCACGGAACTGCGCGTCCGCGTTTTCGGCCGCGACATCGGCGGAGGCGCCGTCATTGTCGTTGTCGATCGGCTCGTAGGGACCGCCCATCGCGGGCATCTTGACGTAACGCTCGGGCATGAGGCCGAGGCGGCGGATTTGCGCGGCGGTCTGCTGGTAGCGCGCCTCGCTGACGGCCTTGGCC
>JAEWCK010000303.1 GCA_023390675.1 Pseudomonadota bacterium | reverse complement strand
GGTCGGGAAAGGCGAGGAACTCGGTGCGTCCGCCATTCGACAGGATCACGCGGTCGCGCAGGATCGACTGGATCGTCGCGCCGCTCACCGCCTCGCCGACATGGAAGGGGGTTGCGGGCTGGCCGCTCACCGCGATGAACGCGGTCGAGAGCGACGCGGGGTTGGCGGCGACCACGCCCTTCAATTCGAGCGGCAGCCCCGTCGCCTGGCCCGCCTCGCTCGGCGATTGCTTGCCGAAGGGCGCAAGCGCCCGCGCGGGCGCGATGTCGGGCGCCACGGCCGGGCCGCTGCTTCTGGAAGGCACGGTGATCGCGCCGGTGCCGGCATGGCCTGCGATCCGCCAGGTGAGCCCGGCGAGCGCGACCGCGACCGAGATGACGACGAGCCCGGTCAGCACATCGAGCGCGGTTCGCGCCTGGCGTTGGGTGAGCGTGGGCATCATGCCTTGCGTCCGTCCACGAACGCGTCGAGCGATGCAAGCGGGCTCGTCTCCGCGCCGGCGAACACCTGGATGCGGATCTTCTCGATCTCTGGATCGTCGGTGCGCTCGCGCGCCACTGCGACGCGCCATTGCTCGCCCAGCATCGCGACCTTGTCGGCGGAGGGAATCCCGGCCTCGAGCTCGGCGAGCCGATTCTCCGCGACCCACATCGCGGCGCTGCGCCGCTCCACACCGCGCGTCGAATCGATGTGCGACTGGACGGTGCGCATCAATCCGACCGTGGCGATCGCGAGCACCGCGAGCGCGACCAACGCCTCGATCAGGGAAAAGCCGCCATCGTCTTCAGCGATGGCGCTCCTGCGAAAGCAGGAGCCTGGAGTCGCGGGCGAATCGCTTGTGGCCTTGGGCTCCTGCTTTCGCAGGACTACGGCGAAGGCCGCTTGCTCCTTCATGCGCCCGGCGCCGGCATCGCGTGGGCGGTCATTCCGTCATAGACGACTCGCCAGCGCTGCTGTCCGCTCTCGATCACTGCCTGCATCGGCCGCCCGGCGCCATCGACGCCGAGCACGACGGGCGGGCGAACGCTCAGCGTCATCACCATACCGGAAGGGAGTGTGTGCGGCCCGAGCGCGTCATCGGTGCGTGCGATGATCTGCCCGTTCGTGCCATAGCTGGCGAAGCCGTAGCCGTGCTTGTCGACGGTGAAGGCGATCGTACGGTCTCCGAGCATGGCGTCGTCCGCCGCAGCCTGGAGCCGCGTCGCCAGCCGCCGCGCCTCGGTCTCGACCGAGGGCGCGCGTGTCACTGCGCCGATACCGAGCGTCACTGCGCCCGCCGTCACGGCGACGATCGCAAGCACGATCAGCAGCTCGATCAGCGTGAAGCCGGCCTCTTTGGGACGGCGCGCAAGGCTGAAGGTCCCCCCCAAGCGCTTCAGCCCTTGCCCTCTACGTCGGCGTCGACGCCGGTGCCGCCGGGCTTGCCGTCCTTGCCGAGCGAGCGGATCGTGAAGCTGTTGCCGTCGGATGTATATTCATAGGGCTTGCCCCAGCCATCGGCGGCGGGGATCGAGAGATAGCCGCCCTGCGGCCATGTCGCCGGAACAGGCGGCGTGGTCGGCCGCTCGACCAGCGCCTTCAGCCCCTGATCGGTGGTCGGATAGGCACTGTTGTCGAGCCGGTACATCTTGAGCGCGCCTTCGATGCTGGCGAGGTTGCTCTTCGTAGTGGTCGCCTTGGCCTCGTCAGGCCGGCCCATGACGTTGACCACGACCAGCCCCGCGAGCACGCCGATGATAACCAGCACGATCATCATCTCGAGCAGCGTGAAGCCGGACTCGGATTGCGAAAGGGCAGGGCGCTTGCGGTTGAGCGCCTGCGGTGCGATGTCACTAAACTGTTTCAAAACTATGCGCATCCCCGCCCCATGCGTCCTGCCCATGAAGCAAATGTGACAACCATTCCGCACGCCATCGGGGCGCCAGACCCAGTCGAACCGCGCGCCACGGGCGTCTGGACGCTGGCGGACGGCCGCCCGATCATAGCCGAGCCTGAAGGCCCCGCAACGATTCTCGTGCCGAGCGAGCAGGTGCGGCTGCTGGCGGTCGACCTGCCGTTGCCCAGCCGCGCCAAAAGGCTGGCTGCGCTGCCCTTCGCGATCGAAGACCTGATCGCCGAGCCGGTCGACGCGGTGCACATCGCATTGGGCGGCGAGCTGTCGCCGGGGCGCTATCTGGTTGGAGTGGTCGGGCACGAAGCGATGACCCGCTGGGTCGCGGCGGCCGAGGAAGCCGGGCTCGGCTCGGCGGCGATGGTGCCCGATGCGCTCGCTTTGCCGCGCCCGGGCGAAGGCGAATGGGCAGTGGATCTGAGCGGCGCGCGTGCGCTGGTCCGCGCCGGCGACGGAACCGGCTTCGCGATGCCCGCGGCGATGCTTCAACCCGCCTGGGTCGCGGCCGCGCGCCCCAAGGTGCTCGGCTATGGCGCGCCGCTTCCTGCCGAGATGGCGGCCGAGGGGCGCGTTCACGACCTTGGCGTGCTCGCGGCTCCTGCGCTCGACTTGCGCCAGGGCGCCTATGCCCTCCGCCGGGCCGGCTTTCCGAACCTGTGGCGGCGGCTCGGCTGGATCGTCGCGCTGGGTGCCGCGGCGCACATCGTCATCGCGCTTGGCGACACGCTGATGCTGCGCACCATCGCCGACCGGCGCGAGGCCGACACGCGCGCGCTGGTCGCCAGCCTGGCCCCGGGCGCAGCGTTGGGCGAGGACGTCGCCGGCGCAGTCGCCGACATGCTGCCGCGGGGGGGCGGGACCGCGCCGCAGGTCTTCCTGCCGCTGCTCAACCGCGTCTCGGGCGCGCTCGCTCCCGTGGGTGGACTCAGCGTGCGCAATCTAGGCTTTGAGGGCAATGTGCTGACGATGGACCTCGACGGCACCGACTCGAGCTTGCCCGCGCGCATCGACGCTGCGCTCAAGGCCGCGCGCGTCGGCGCGCAGGTCACGCGCGCGGCTAATGGCTCGATTCGCATCACGGCGAGCGCGGCATGAGGCTGGTCCTCGCCCGCATGCCGGCGCTCGACGCCGCGCTGATCCGCTTCGATGCGTGGTGGGCGGGGCTCAGCCGCCGCGAGCGCTGGCTTGTGGGCGGGCTGATGACCTTGCTCGCCGCGCTTGTACTCATCTTTCTCGTAATCAAGCCGCTCCAGGCCGCGCGTGCGCAGGCGCTCGCCGATATCCGCACCTACGAGACGTTGAATGCGCGCATCCGCGCCGCAGGCACGCTCGCACCCGCGGGCGGGACGCTGCGCCGGCAGGGGCCGCCGCTCGAGGTGGCGCAGAACTCCGCGACGAGCTTCGGCCTTACCGCGACTGCCGAGCCGGTGACAGGAGGCGTTCGCGTCGCCATTGCCGATGGGACCTATGATTCGGTGCTCGCCTGGCTGGCCGACCTCGCGGCGACGAGCAACCTGCGGACGCGGCAGGTGTCGATCCGGCCGGGTGCGGCGTCGGGTCGGGTGACCGCGACGGTGGATTTGGGGGCATGAACGAGACGCTGATCCTCGCAGAGGAAACCGCCGCCCCGCTCGCGCTCCCATACAGCTTTGCGCGCCGCAACGGTGTGCTGCTGCGTCCCGGGCCTGGCGGGATCGAGTGCGTCCATCGCGCGGGCGCGGCGCTCGACGGGCTGCTCGAAGTCCAGCGTGTTGCGCCTGATGCGGCCTTCGTCGCGGTGCCCGATGCGGAGTTCGATGCCGCGCTCAGCGCCGCTTATGGCGGTGCCAATGCGGCGGCCGACATCGATCTCGGCGACATGGACCTCGCGGCGCTCGCCGACAGCGCCGCTTCAGTAGACGATCTGCTTGACACTCGCGACGATGCTCCCGTCATCCGGCTGATCAACGCGCTGCTGCTGGAAGCGGTGAAGGAAGGCGCGTCGGATGTGCATATCGAGACGCAGGAAAAGCGTCTTATGGTGCGATTCCGTATCGATGGGGTGCTGCGCGACATGCTTGAGCCGCCGCGCGCGCTGGCGCCGCTGCTCGTCAGCCGCATCAAGGTGATGGCGAAGCTCGACATCGCCGAGCGCCGCGTGCCGCAAGACGGGCGCGTGACGTTGCGGATCGGCGGGCACGACGTCGACGCGCGCGTCTCGACCATTCCCACCCAGCATGGCGAGCGGGTGGTGATGCGCCTGCTCGAGAAGGGCTCGCTGCGGCTGGACATGGAAGTGCTCGGGATGAGCGAGCGCGACCGCAATGTGTTCAGCCGGCTGCTCGAGCGCCCCCACGGCATCCTGCTCGTCACCGGCCCGACCGGTTCGGGCAAGACCACGACGCTCTACGCCGCGCTCAATCGGCTCAACGACCGCAAGCGCAATATCATGACGGTCGAGGATCCGATCGAGTACGAGCTGCCCGGGATCGGCCAGACCCAAGTCAATCCGCGCACCGACCTGACCTTCGCGCGCGGGCTGCGCGCAATCCTGCGGCAGGACCCGGACGTGATCATGGTTGGCGAGATCCGCGACCAGGAGACCGCGCAGGTCGCGGTGCGATCGTCGATGACCGGTCATTTCGTGCTTTCGACGCTGCATACCAACAGCGCGGTCGGATCGGTGACGCGGCTGATCGATATGGGCGTCGAGCGTTATCTGCTCGCGCCGATGGTCGTCGGGCTCGCGGCGCAGCGGCTGGTGCGCAAGCTCTGCCCGAGCTGCCGCAAGCAGGACGAGGCGAGCGAAGCCGATTCGCTGCTGCTCGGCGGCGCGATCAAGCCGGGCAAGAAATTGTGGCGCGCGGTCGGCTGCGCCGAATGCCACGGCGAGGGCTATCGCGGGCGCGCGGGACTCTACGAAGTCGTGGCGGTCGACGACAAGTTCCAGAAGATGATCCATGACGGCGCTTCCGAAGCCGCGCTCGAGGCGCATGCGCGCAAGGACAATCCGAGCCTTCTGGATGATGGCGTTGCGAAGGTGAAAGCTGGCGTGACGACGGTCGAGGAAGTGGCGCGCGTCACGAGGGACGAAGCATGACATTCCTTCCCGGAACGGGGAGGAGGACCATGCGAAGCATGGTGGAGGAGACGCCGGCGCAGCCGTCGCTTCGCGCCGGCCCCCTCCACCACGC
>JAEWCK010000287.1 GCA_023390675.1 Pseudomonadota bacterium | reverse complement strand
GTATTTCCCCGTGCTCTGGGTGCAGCCCGCAAGGGCGACGACGCTCAGCAGGACAAGGCAGCGCATGGCCTCGGCCCTAGGCGTTGCAGAAAGGTGGCGCAACGGGGTTGCATGATCCGATTTGGCCTTCTATGTGCCGCCCTCCAATGCGCGCCCGTAGCTCAGCTGGATAGAGCATCAGACTACGAATCTGAGGGTCGGACGTTCGAATCGTTCCGGGCGCGCCATTTTTCCAAATCCCGCCAATCCCCGCGGCGTCACGCTTCGAACGCCGCCTTGGGAATGTGCGTGATCCGGCACGCCAGATCGGCCTCGCCCGAGGCGACGACATAATGATCCCCCGCATCGGCGATCCCGGTCGTGAACACCACGTCGCGGACATACATCTTGTCCTCGAGCGGCGCAGTGAGCTCGGGCGCGGCTTCGAGCAGAGGCTCGTGCGAGGTGTGGAGCACCTTCGCCGGATCGTCGCGGTCGAGGATCGACCAATAGGTACGGTAGATACCGACGATTTCCTTTGGCTCCACCCCGTGCCACAGCGTCAGCCAGCCGCGGTCGGTCAGGATCGGGGGCGTGCCCCCGCCCATCCGCGCCGTGGCCACCGTCCCGGAATGAGGGCGGATGCCTGGCTGGAGGTGCGGCTTCCAATGGAGCGCATCGGGCGAAGTGGCGAGGTTTATCGAGGGTCCCCCGCGCCATTCGCTGCCGGGCGGGTAGGTGAAATAGAGATCGCCGAGCGGCCGCGTCTGCGCCCAGTATCTGCCGCCGATCAGCCCCTCGAAGATCAGCATGTCCTTGTTCTGGTGATCGAGGACGATGTCTTCGAACGCGAAGTCGAGGCCGTTGGACGAGGTGTAGAGCGTTGTCGAATGGCGCTCGGGGCTCACCGAGCAGGTCGTCATCAGCCACTTGTCGCCGACCTTGGACACCCGCGCATCCTCGACGCCGTAGCATTGATAAGTGCCCTGCGGCGCGATCGCCTTGTCGTAATGCACCGCGACCACTTCGAGTCCGTCGGGACTCAATTCGACGGGAAGGACCCACGACAGCGAAGTGAGCGCCATCACACGCCAGCGCCCGCCGCGGATCAGGAACTTGCGCGGATCGCCGGTGTCGACCAGCTCGAGCGGCCACGCGTCGAGGACATAGCCTCCATTGTCCCACCGGATCGCATGGATGTGCCCGTCGAAGATCGGCTCGCGCAGCGCCTCGGCGACCCGCACGAAGATTGCGAGATTGCCGTTCGGCAGCTGCGTCAGCGCCGGGTTGAACGCGCCGAGCACATAGGTCTCCGCGTCGAAATGCCCCGCCAGCGGGGAGCGCGACAGATCGACGTCGTCAGGACCGAAAATCAGGCGGTCGACTGCGAACCGGCTCATTCCTCGCCCCGCGCACGCGGAGCGATCACGATCTGCTGGACGTCGGCGCGGCGCGGCTGCGTCAGGACGTACTGGACCGCAACGGCGATATCCTCGGCGCGCAGCATCGTTTCCTTGCGATTTTCCTCGGCCTGCTCCTCGGCCGTGAAGCTCGGATACTGGAAGTCGGCGCCGGTCTTGGCGGGCTCGATGTTGCACACCTTGATGCCCTTGGGCGCGATCTCCTTGCGGAGCGCCTCGGCGAAGCCGGCGACCCCTGCCTTCATGCCCGCATAGACGCTCGATTCGGCGCCGAGCAGATGCGCCGAGACCGATCCGATGAAGATGATGTCGCCTTTGTCCTTGAGTATCTCGGCCGCGGCATGGGCAGTCGTCAGATAGGCGGTGAAGTCCGTCGCGATCGCGTAGCGCAGCTCTTCGGCGGACATCTTGGTCACGCCCTTTGCCGGAATCGCGGCGTTGACGATCGCAATGTCGAAATCGCCGAAATAGTCGCGCGCGGCGGCGATGAAGCGGTCCACGCCGTCGGGGTCGGCCAGATCGATGCTGATCCCGTCGCCCTTGCCGACTTCGCGGATGCGTTCGAGCCCGTCCTCCAGATGCTGTGGATCGCGCCCGCAGACGAAGACGTCGACCCCTTCGGAGGCAAGCAGCACCGCGATCGCGCGGCCGATGCCGGTAGTGCCCCCGGTGACGATTGCCTTGCGTCCGTTGAGGCCGGGCATGTCGGTATGCGCGTCACGCAGGTCGCGGGCCGGCGGTTCGGCGAGGTCGGTCATCAAAGGCTCCTTTCGAGGCGATAAAAGCTTACCAGATGAGCGTGATCCGGCTGTCGGCCGGCACGCGATACTCGATGCGGTCGGCGGTGCTGCGGCGCGGACGGATGCGATCGCCGCCATCGGTGGTCACGGTGAAGCTGGGCAATCTCGCGCGGCCGGTGCGGATCAGGCTGAAACTCGCCTCGCGCCCTTCGCAGCCGCCAAGCTGGAAGCTCAGCGCGCGCTCCGCCGGGCGTTCGCTGGCGAGCAGGAAATGATCGCAGAACATGCGGAACGGCGCGTCGCGCACCGCGTGGAAGCAGCGGCTGGCGAACACGAAGGCCGCGCCCGCGCCATAGATCTCCTGCCCGACCTGACCGGCCTGCTGGCCGTCGACATACAAATCCTCGACCGGAAAGGAGAGCTTGCGGTCGATATGCCCGTTATTCTCGCGTTGTTTGGGGGAGACCGCATCTTCGGGCAGCGCGTCGGGATAATAAAACCAGGCGCGATCGAGCGCATGGCGGCAATATTCGGTGAGGAGCAGCCGGACCGAGGCGTCGACGTCAGGCCCGCTGTCCTTCAGATAGCGTTCGAACGCCGCGAAGCTGTCGAAGCATTCGTAAAGCGCCATATAGGGCGCGTCGTGCAGCGCCGTGACGCCGAGGAAGTTGCGATAGTGACGGGCATGTCCGATCTCGGACTCCCAGATCGCGCAATTGTGGAAGAAGCTCGCCAGATAGACATAGCTCTGGCGGAGAAATTTCTCCTCATCGGTGATCCGCCACAGCCGCATGCACGCCGCCGCGCCCCAGGCCGTGAGGTTGGCCTGATAATTGAGCTCGAAGCGCATGCCCTCGGCCGCCTCGATCGCGGCGCGCGCCTCGTCGAGATAGCGCCAGTCGTCGGTCAGCTCGAATGCCTGGAGCATCACAAAGGCATAGATTCCGCCGACATCGGTCTGGCCGAGGCCCTCGTCGTCGCGGGCTTCCTGGATCACGCGGAAATCGCGCACGTCGTACTGGATCGGCCATTTGTAATCGAAGTGATGGGCAGCCCTGATCCCGTAGTCGATCGACTTCTCGAACAGCCGTGTCGCTTGCTTGTCGCCGTCGATCGCGAGGCGCCCGAGCTGCGAAAGCGGATGGTAGAGATACCAGCTGTCGACCGCGTACTTGTCCTTGTCCTTGCCGACATTGGGCAGATAACGCCGCAGCGTCCCGAGCTTGGGATCGTAGAATTTGCCCAGCCCTGCGGCGAGCTCGGCACCGATCGGCGCCTTGGTCCGCGTCCAGACCTCGAAATCGCGTATCGAACCCAGCACCGTGAGCTGGACCATCGAATCCGGATATTCGGCAGCGGTATAGGGATGGATGTATCGATGGCCGTAATGGCGGATCGTCGCCTTGGGCGAGCGCGACAGGTCCTTGAGCGAACGCTCGGCGCGTCCGACCCAGTCATGATATTCGGTCTCGGGCACGGCGATGTGCGGCAGCACGCTCCCCGTCAGAGCGAGGTAGCGCCGCGCCATGTCGCGCTCGTCGCCGCCGATCTCGTCGTGGAAGGCGATCAGCGCGTCCGAGAGAAGCGTCTCTTCGCCGGCCGGCAAGGGATTGGCGGGGGGTGTGCCGCGCTGGGGCGGTGTCGGGAGCAGGTAGCCGATCTCGGGCCATATGCCTCCCACCGCGCCGTCGGGCTTGGTCCCGGTCGTCCGGAAATAGGGATTCAGCCGGGTGAGATCCTGGAAATAGAGGACGCTGCCGAAGCCCGGCTCCTCGAGCCGGAAATAGATTGCGCCGCTGTTGAGCCCGCGCTGCGCCGCCTCGACCGTACCGCGCGCGCCGAGCGGATCGTCGTTCGCATCGAGCGGGTAGAGGTCGCGCGGCACGAACGACGTGAGCAGCGGCGCGGCGGGCTCCAGGCTGGTGGTAACATGGAGCAGCGGGATCGAGCTCTCGTGCAGGCAGATCGCGATCCGATGCACGCCCAGCGCACTTTCGACTTCGATCCGCGCCGCTTCGCCCGCGTGCACGCGGGCCATTCGTGCGTCGCGATAGCCCGCAGGCATGAACGCCGCCCGCATCGCGATGCCGCCCAGTCCCTTCCGGCGGACGATCACCCAGATCGCATCGTGCCCTGCGCAAAGCTCGATCGAGCGACTGCCGAGCGCGAGCTTCCCGAGCGAGCGCATCGTGCCGCCGCGCAGTTCCTCGCGTAGCAGCACGACACCCGGCGTCACGCTCGCGGCGCCTTTGTCCGATGCAGCCGGTTTCTCGCGAAGCTTTTGATGGGGCATGTGTTTTCTTTCGACGGCGCGCTGATCAGCTAAGCGCGATCCGATCCTCGGGGTTCCTTCCGGGGCCTTTTTTCTTTCCGCGCGTCGCATTCGAGGCTGCCGCGCTTGATTCGTGATACATTGCAACATAACAGGCATGGGTCATGATGACCGCCAGCCATCCGGGCGCGCGCGCCGCGCGTAGCCGAACGCGAGTCTCTCGCGTCCAGCGGATGCGCGCGGGCTGGCGCACAATGCTGCTGGCGGCGCTGCTCGCCTTTTCGTGGCAGAGCTTCCTCATCCAGACGCACCGGCACTACGATCGCGCCAGCGTTTCCTCGGCGTCCGCGAGCCGGCAGTCCAACCGGCAATTGCCGGCCGACACGCCCGCCAACTGCCCGATCTGCAGCGAGATCGCGCATGCCGGCCCGGTCATGCTGCCGACACCGATCGAGATCATCGCACCGGCGCCGGCTACCTTTCACGCCGCGGACACCCGGCCGCTCGGCCTCTCGCTCGTCCAGCGCTCGCACGCCTGGCGCAGCCGCGCCCCTCCACACCACCTCCAGGGCTGAAGAACCGCGGGCGTCGGGGCGCGAATGCGCTCCCTGCGCACGTCGCGTTCCCGCTTCCGACTAGAGTATCAAGGTTCCTGGAGTTTTATTGCATGCGTCACCTATTGCTGCTGAGCGCGGCCTCGATCGCGTTCGCGCTTCCCGCCGTCGCCCGTCCCGTCGATCCAGATCACTCGGGGACGGCCACGCCCAGTCCTACGCCCGCTGCGTCGCCCGACGATCAGAGCAGCACCGCCAACCAGAGCAACGAGATCGTCGTCACGGGCGTGCTCCAGCAAAGCGAGAAGGACGTCCTCGCCGGCACGTCGGTGGTGAAGGCGGAGGAGCTCACCCGCGACTTGCGGCCGAGCATCGGCGAGACGCTGTCGAAGCAACCCGGCGTCTCGGCCACTTCGTTCGGCCCCAGTGCCTCGCGCCCGATCCTGCGGGGCTTCCAGGGCGAGCGCGTCGCCGTGCTCACCGACGGGATCGGCTCGATCGACGTCTCGAATACTTCGGCCGATCACGCCACGATCATCGATCCGTTGCTCGCCGAGCGCGTCGAGGTGCTCCGCGGTCCCGCGGTGCTGCTCTACGGCTCATCGGCGATCGGCGGCGTCGTCAACGTGATCGACAAGCGCATCCCCCGCAGCGTCCCGGCGAAGGGCTACAGCGTCGACGCGATCGCCAGCTACGGCTCGGCGGCGAACGAGCGCTCGATCGCGGGCGCAGGCGACGTAGCGATCGGCGGCCATCTCGTCGCGCATGTCGACGGCTCGTACCTCAAGAGCGACGACCTCCATATCGGCGGCTATGCGCTGACTCCCGACGCCCGCGCGCAGGCGCTTGCCGCCGCAGCCGGGCCGACCACGCCCGACGACCCCGATTTCACGGCGACCGCGAACCTGCGCGACAAGCTCCCCAACACTGCGGCCGAGACCTGGACCGCGGGCGCGGGGCTCGCCTACGTCTCGGACAACGCCAATATCGGCGTCTCCTACTCGCATTACGACAGCCTCTACGGCGTGCCGATCCGCTATGCGCTCGCCTCGGGCGAGGAGCAGGAGGCGCCGCGCCTCGACGTCCTCCAGAACCGCTTCGATGTTCGCGGCGAAGTCGATCTGGGCGGCAGCTTCCTCGACAAGATCCGCGTCCGCGGCGGCTATGCCAACTACCGCCATTTCGAGCTCGAGGAAGACAATTCGGTCGGCACCGCCTTCTACAACAAGGGCTATGAAGGCCGGCTCGAGCTCGTCCAGGCCAATCGCGGCGGCTGGCAGGGCGCTTCGGGGGTGCAATATTTCCACCGCGCGTTCGACGTCGTCGGCGACGAGGCCTTCCTGCCGCGCAACAGCACCGGCCAGCTCGGCCTGTTCACGCTCCAGCAATTCGACTTCGGCAAGCTCCGCGCCGAGGGCGGGCTGCGCTACGAGCACAGCATCCTCGAAGCCAGCCCGGACGCGGGCGACCTCCGCTTCACGCCTGCCAAGCGCGAGTTCGATGCCGTCTCGGGTTCGGCCGGCCTGTCCTACGCGCTGAGCGACGAGATCCGGTTGGGGCTCAACGTCTCGCGCACCGAGCGCGCGCCTTCGACCGACGAGCTGTTCGCCAATGGCGGCCACGCCGGCACCCAGGCCTGGGAACTGGGCAACCCCGATTTCGGGCTGGAGAAGTCATGGGGGCTCGAGACCACGCTCCACGTCCACAAGGATGGCTTCAGCCTCGATGCTTCGGCCTATTACGACTGGTTCACCGGCTACATCTCGGAGAACCAGGTCGATCCGGCGGTGTGCGCCGCCGCCGCCGCGCCGAGCGGGCGCACCGTCGACTTGCCGTGCTTCCAGTATCAGCAGAGCAAGGCGAGCTATTACGGCGTCGAAGGCGACATGTCGGCGCGGCTGGCGACGCTCGGCGACTATACGATCAATCTCGACGTGCTCGGCGACTATATTCACGCCACCGCAGCGGGCAGCACGCCGGTGCCGCGCATTCCGCCCGCGCGCGTGCTCGGCGGGATCGAGGCGCAGTCGGACGCGCTGACCGGCCGTGTCGAGGTCGAGCATGTCTTCGACCAGAACCGGATCGCGCCGTTCGAGACGCCGACCGACGGCTATACGCTCACCAATGCCTCGATCGGGATCAAGCCCTTCGCCTCCAACCCGAAGATCTCGCTGACGCTCAGCGCCAACAACATCTTCGACGTCGACGCGCGGCGCCACTCGAGCTTCCTCAAGGACTTCGCCCCGCTCGCCGGCCGCGATCTCCGCGCGACGCTGCGGCTGGGTTTCTAGGCAGCTTCCCGAGGCGCTGGCGCCGCAGCCGGCGTCAGCGCCCCAGCGCGGCGATCAGCCGCTTCATGTTCTCGATATAGGTGCCCGTGGAGATGCCGATCACGGGGTGCTCGGCGTCATAGGGCGAAGTATCGGTCGCGTCGCCGACATGCGTAGAGCCGAAATCCCCGGGCGTGGGCGTCGGCGATCCGTCCCCGGCATAGGGGTTGCTCGTCGCCTTGAGCTCGGTCGGCCACCAGCCCTGCGCGTTGAGCGTCTTGACCAGCTGGTCGGGCGAGCGCGCCCCGCGATCGATGTTGAGATCGGAGACCTTCTGCTCCTCGACGAGGAAATAGCGGGGCAGGGTGGTGGCGTTGCCTTGCCGCAGCGGCGAATCCTTCGCGATCTCGGCGGGGTCCGAGGCCTTGAGCGCTTCATATTCCTTGCGCATCCCCGCCACGTCGATCGAGCGGAACGAGCTGTAATGCCCGATCGTGTGGGTCGGGTCGTAATCGACATAATATTCGCCGTTGACGACGTTCGAGCCGCGGCGATGCACGAACATCGGCCTGTTGGTGCCGATCTCTACGAAGGTGGGATATGCGCCGCGCTTGTTCTGCAGCGCGGGCGGCAGCTTGACCGAATCGAGCCAGTCGAGCGCCTCGGGCACGCGCGCGAGGAACTTCTTGTCGCCGGTCAGCCGATAGAACCACATGAGCATGCGGATGTTGCTGCCCGTGGTGTGCGTCACCAGCGCGGTCGGCTCATAGGTGCGTGCGCCCACCGGCTTCAGGTCGAGCGTATATTGCAGCCCCCAGCCCGGCTGGGGCTGGCCCTGCTGCGTCACCAGATAGACGTTCATCGCCCGGGTGATCGCATCATAGACCTTCGCGTCGCCGCCCAGCGCCTGGTAGCACATGATCAGGAAGCGGATGTTCTCGCCCGCGACATCGTCGTTGAAGGTGATGAAGCTGGTATAGTCGGGCTTGCCGTGATGGCTGAACTCGCTCTTCAGCGGATAGCGCTGCGGCCAGCCGCCGATCGGATACTGGCTCTCGAGCACGAAGTTGAGCGCCTTCTCGAGCGCGGGCCGGTATTTCGGATCGTGCTTCTCGACATAGAGCCTGAGCAGGAACTGCATGCTCTCGGACGTGCCGGCATCGTCGAAGGTCGAGTTCCCCCAATAATGCTGGAATTCCTCCAGCCGCCACGCATTCTTGCCGATCGTGGCGTACCATTGCTTCGTCGAGGCCTCGCCGGCGAAATTGCCGAAATAATGCCAGCCGCCTTCCTTCTGCTGGATCGCGATCAGCGCGTCGGCGGCCTTTTCCGCCGCCTCGTAATAATATTCGTCGCCGGTGGCGTGATAGGCGTCGAGGAACAGATGCCCCATCGTCGCGGTGCCCGGGGGCTGCACCCAGATCATCGTCGGATAGGCTTCCATCTCGCCCCAGCGGCGCGACATGTCGGGAAGGTAGGACCAGACATAGCCGCCGTTGGTCGAGACCTTCTCGACCATGAAGCGCGTCGCGCGCTTCATCGTGTCCGCGATCGCCTTCTTGTCGGGAGCGGCCTGGGCGGGCAGCGCGGCGAGCGCCAGCGCCACGAGAATCCACTGGAAAGCCCTCAAAACGGCCCGTCGCATCCTACTCTCCGACTCTGTTATCGGCCCGACGCTAGCAAGCCGGTGATGACACCGGTAGCATTTTCTCGTTTCCGCGGCGTTACGCGGTCGGCGGGTTCGCCGGCAGGATCACGGTTACGCGCAAGCCCCCGATCGGCGAACGGCTTGCCTCGATCCGCCCGTGATGCGCTTCCACGATCGCGCGGGCGGTGGCGAGGCCGAGGCCTGAGGCGGCGCTCTCATCGGCGCGGTCCGAGCTGCGGTAGAACGGCTCGAACAGCCGCTGCGCCAGCATCACGTCCACCCCCGGCGCGCTGTCGTCGATGATCAGCCGCCACGCATCCTTCGAGCTTTCGAGGCCCAGCACGATCCGCCCGTTCTTCGGGGTGTAGCGCAGCGAATTGTCGATCAGCGCGCTGAACAGCTGCTCGATCCGCGCGCCGTCCCATTTCACCAGCACCGTATATTCGGGCAGGCTGCTCGTCTCGAGCCGCACGCCCTGTCCCTCGGCGCGCTTCTTGTGCGCCCAGATCGCGTTGTGGATCAGCGCGCGCGGATCGACTTGCGCGAAGCTCACCGGGAGCCGGCCGAGATCGGCGAGCGCGACGGCGTTCAGGTCCTCGGCCATGTGGATCAGCCGGTGCGTGTCCTGCTCGATCGCGCCGAGCAAGGCGGGCGCGAGCGGCGGCTGGATCTCGCACAGCTTGATGAAATGCTCCCCCATATTCTCGACGGGCGTCTGGAGCTCGCCTGCGATCGAGACGAGCCAGGTGCGGCGCGCGGTCTCGATGCGGCTGAACTGGCTGGCGATGCGCCTCAGGTTGCGCATCGTCGCGACCACCTCGGCCGGGCCGTCCTCGTCGAATTCGAGATCGTGGTCGCCATGCACAGCCTCGCGGCTGAGGCGATAGAGCTCGAGCTGCGGCCGCGACCAGCGCCGCGCAAAGGCATAGGCGGCGAGCAGCAGCCCGACGAACATCACTGCGACGATCGCGGCGATGCCGATATATTGGGTGGCGAGCCGGCGGCGATCGGCGTCGCTCAGTTCGGGCTCGCGCACGATCCGCGCGAGTGCCACCGTCTGGCCGTCAACATCGACGCGGCGCTCGGCGCGCGGGGGCACTCCTGTGGTGGGGCCTGCGATCATCCGCCCGTCGGGCGTCACCAGCGCGACGCGGCCGGCGAGGGGGCCGGCATGGTCGATCGCCTGCGCCAGCGGCCTGCCGGCGCGCGCAGTCTCCGCGGCCGTGGAAACGAAGGCGCCCAGCCGCTCGTTCTCGCGCGCGGCGAGTTCGGCCTCCTGGCCCTCGTGCATCACGAAGACGAGCAGCCCGCCGGGCACCACCGCGGCGATCAGCGCCTGCGCGGCGAGCGTCGAGAAGATACCGGGAAACAACCGCACGCTCTAAATGTCCTTCGCTCGCCCGCTTGCGGGCCGGTTACGCATGGTTCGGGTGCCGTACAATCTGCTTTCACTCGGGTACATCGAAGCTGTCCAATATCTTTGCGCCGGCCATGAACACCGCGATCGGGCAGAGCGAGAACAGCAGCCAGCCGCCCCAGCCCGGAAAGCGCGAGAGATAGTGGACGCCACGCTCGACCGCGCCGGTGCCGAGGCCGTAGATGATCAGATAGGCCTCGAATTTCGACTTGATCGTGAAAAGCTGGCGAACCCGGCGGAACATGGGGGCATATACGCAAGCGCCGGGCCAATCGCGGATTCGCGCGGTTTCGGGTTAATCGACTTGGTTACCTGTCAATTAATTCGACAATTTCGAGCGCCTCGAGCAGCGCGCGGCGTGCGGCTTCGATCCGCGCGATCAGCCCGGGGTCGCTGATCTCTCCCTGCGTGATCGCCTCGGGCCAGTGCGCCTCGATCACTTGCCCGATCCGATCGAGCTTCGCGCCGTCGACAAGAAAGCGCGGGTCGATCGTTGCGGGGTCGGCGACGACGCGCAGGCGCAGGCATGCGGGGCCGCCGCCATTGGCCATCGACTCGCGGACGTCCACCACTTCGACGCGCCGGATCGGGCCGTTCCCCACGACATGCGCCTCCAGCCAGTTCCACACGCTCGGCGTGTTGCGCGCCTCGGCGGGGACGATCAGCGCCATTTCTCCGGAGGGGAGCGTGACGAGCTGGGCGTTGAACAGATAGGAACCGATCGCATCGGCGAGGCTGACGCGCGAAGCCGGCACCTCGACGATCTCGACTTCGGGCAGCGCGGCGCGGAGGTCGGAATAGAAACGGTCCTTCTCGGCGAACGCCTGCTCGTGGGCGAACAGCACGCGCCCGTTCGCCACTGCGACCACATCGTTGTGGAATGCGCCCGCGGCGATTGCCTCCTCGGATTGCTGGACGAACAGTGACCGCCTGACGCCGTGCCGCCGCGCCACCGCGGCGCTGGCGTCGGGGTGCTGGCGGGCGGGGAAGGGGCCGCCCGAGATGCCGTAAACCAAGACCTCGACGCCGGGCGCATCGTGGCGCGCCGCGAGCCGCATATGGTTCGCCGCGCCTTCGTCGCCGAACGGCGCCGGAACCGGCTCGTGCACCACGAAGCCGGGGTTCGCGAAGGCGAGGCGGAGCTGCGCGAGCGTCTCGGGCCATTCGTGGCTGCGATGCGGCATGGTGACGAGGTTGGCGACGGTCAGGTGGCACTTGCCGTCGGCAGTGTCAGGGGCCGGAGAGACGGTCGCGGCATTGGCCGCCCACATCGCCGAAGCCGAAAGCGCCTGCGCCTGGCTGTGCGGCGGAGCATCGGCGTAGCCGAGGCCCAACCCGGCGAGCCAGCGATGGTCGGGCCGCGCGTGCGGAAGCAGGATGCCCTGCGCCAGCCCGAGCGCGAGGTTCGCGCGCATCTTGGCGATCCCCTGCAGCGCCGCGGCGCGCGGGCTCGACACCGCGCCCTGGTTCCTGGTCGCCGCGAGATTGCCGGGGCTAAGGCCGGCATAATTGTGGCTCGGGCCGATGATCCCGTCGAAGTTGATTTCGAGGAGCGGCATTTTAGCCCCTCCCCTTCAGGGGAGGGGTTGGGG
>JAEWCK010000245.1 GCA_023390675.1 Pseudomonadota bacterium | reverse complement strand
GCGACCTTGTTCGCGGTCGCCTGGTCGAGCACGATCAGCTGGCGGACGTCGCGCTTCTCGGTGGCGGCGAAGCGCGCACCGGCCTTGGCATAGGCATCGGCGATCTCGGCGTCGGTCGCGGCCATCTGCGCCTTGATCGCCTCGGGCTGGACCTGCGCATAGCGCACGATCCGGCGCGGCGGGATGGTATAGACGCCGCGGTGGCTGGTGTAGAAGGCGTTGAGCGTCTTGTCGTCGGGATCGGGGCCCGGGTCCATGCCGACCGTCGGCACCAGCCCGACGGTGCCGACGCGCCGCTCGAGCAGCAGCGACGCATAAGGGAGGATCACCCCACGCGGGATCTGGTTGCCCAGGGTCGCGCGATTGACCAGCCAGTTGCCGTAGCGATCGTGCTCGAGCCCTTCGCGATAGGCAGCGGGGCTGAAGCGGTTCTGCGAGAGCAGGTCCTCGAATGTCTTCTGGCTGAACTTGCCGTCGAAGCCGAGGAAGCTCGGATTGTTGGCGATTTCGGTATCGACCAGCTTCTTGCTGACCTGCATCCCCGATTTCTGCGCGAACTCGACGAGCGCCGCCGAATTGATCATCTCGTCGAGCGCGAGCTCGAGCCCGCCCTGCGCGAGGAACTGCTCCATCGTGACGTTCTGGCCCTCGCGCTGGAGGCTGCGCAGGAAGCGATCGACTCGCTCACGCACTTCGGCGGCGCTGATCTTCGTGCTGCCCACTCTGGCGACGGTGTCGCTGCCCGAACTGGCGCCGCCCATCGCGCGAATGCCGCTGACGTCGCCCGCGGCGAAGGCGAGCGCGATGACCCCGAGGAAGATGAACACCGCGATCAGGCCGTAGCGCGACTTGGTGAAGCGGCGGAAGAATTCGAGCATGAAGAGCCGTTCGTTCGAGGAATTTGGGGTGCTTTAGGGCGGTGCGGCGCTGCCTTCAAGCTTGTGCGCAGGCCCCGGCTTGCTATCGCCGGACAAAATAACGGGAGGTTGGGCGATGCGCCGCAAGCTGGTGGCCGGGAACTGGAAGATGCACGGCCTGAAGGCGCAGCTCGGCGAGGTCGAGGCGATCGCGGCGGCCGCGGCGGCGAACCCGGGAGTCGATGTCGCCTTGTGCGTGCCCTTCACGCTGATCGAGGCCGCGGCGAAGGCGGCGGGCGCGATGACGATCGGCGCGCAGGACCTGCACGAGGCCGACAAGGGCGCGCATACGGGCTGCATCTCGGGTCCGATGCTGGTCGAGGCGGGGGCGAGGCTGACGATCGTCGGGCACAGCGAGCGGCGCGGCGACCAGCACGAGACCAGCCACGACGCCTATATGAAGGCGGCGGCGGCGCACCGGCACGGCCTTGGCGTCATTCTGTGCTGCGGCGAGCTCGAGGCCGAGCGCGCGGCGGGGCGGGCGGAGCGGATCGTCCAGTCGCAGATCGAGAAATCGCTCCCCGACGACGCCGACCCCGCCTGGCTGACGCTCGCTTACGAGCCCCGCTGGGCGATCGGGACCGGCAAGACCCCGACGCTCGACGAGATCGCCTCGATGCACGCGATCGCCCGCGCCAAGCTGAGGATGATGATCGGCGCGGCGGCCGATGGCGTCCGCATCCTCTATGGCGGGTCGGTGACCGGGGCGAACGCGGCGGAGATCCTCGCGCTCGACGATGTCGACGGCGCACTGGTCGGCGGCGCGAGCCTGACCGCGGAGAAGTTCGTGCCGATTATCGAGGCTGCGGCTTCGATTTCCTGATTTCACCGAGCGTGAGGAAGGCGGCGACGCCCGAGAGCGCCGCCATCGCCGCGCCGGCGACAGCGCCCCAGTGGAAGGCGGCGATCAGGCCCTTGCCCGCCGCTGCGATCACCGCGCCCGCGATTGCCGTCGCGATCAGCCCGCCGGTGCGCGCGATCGCGCTGTTGAAGCCCGAGGCGGTGCCGCTGTGGGTGTCGTCCACCGAAGACAGCACCGCCGTGGTGAGTGGCGCGGCGACGCACGACATGCCGAACGCGATCACCAGCGCGCCGGGGAAGACCGACGTCCAATAGGGCGCCCCTTCGTCGACCAGCATCAGCAGCGCGAAGCCGATGGCGACGACGAGCGGGCCGAGGGTGAGCGGCCATCTGGGGCCGATCCGCACGGTGACGCGCCCCATCACGCGCGAGGCGAGCCCCATGCCGAGCGGCATCGGCAGCAGCGCGAACCCGGCCTGGAGCGCGGTGTAGCCGGCCGCCTGAATCAGCACATAGGGGAGGAGGAGCAGCACGCCGCCCAATGCGCCGTAGAGGAAGAAAGTGAGGATCGTGAGCCCGGCGAATGCGCGCGAGCCGAACATCGCCACCGGCATCATCGCGCGATTGCCGCGATGATGCTCGATCCACAGGAACAGCACCGTCGCGAGCAGGCCCGCGGCGAGGCCGATCACCACGGTCATGTCGATCGCATGGTGGCTCGACCATAAGGTCAGCGCCCAAGTGATCGCGCCCAGTGCCAGCGTCGCCGCCGCGGCGCCGGGCAAGTCGAGGGGCAGCTCGCCTTCGGAGCTTTCCTCGACGAACCACAAGGCGATGCCGATCGCGCCGAGCGCCACGGGCACGTTGACGTAGAAGATCGCGCGCCAGCCGACCGCGTCGACCAGCCAGCCCCCGAGTGGCGGACCGACCGCGCCCGCGATCGCGCCGACGCCGGCCCACGTGCCGATCGCCCTGCCGCGCGCCTCGCCGGCGAAGGCGTGGCTCAAGGTCGCGAGGCTGTTAGGGAGCAGGATCGCCGCGCCGACGCCCTGCACGGCGCGCGCGGCAAGGAGCAGCGTCAGATCAGCCGCCAGCGCGCAGGCGATCGAGGCGAGCGTGAACAAGGCGACGCCTGCGACGAGCAGCTTGCGCCGGCCGAAATGGTCCCCCGCCGCGCCGCCGATCAGGAGCAGCGCCGAGAGCGGAAGCAGATAGGCGTTGATCGTCCATTGCAGCTCGGCAGGCGTCGCATGCAGGTCCGCGCCGATCGCGGGTAGCGCGACATTGGTCACCGAGCCGTCGATGAAGGCTAGGCTGGAGGCGAGGATGCAGGCAGTGAGGGTGAGCTGCGGGTGCCTGGTCATTCCCGCAGCTCCCCCGGGTCAGTTGCCGTAGCGGTCCTTCAGCACCTTCCACGTCGCGCGCAGACTCACGGCTTCGGCGCCCTTGGGGCGGCCGGGCTTGGCGCCCTGGTTCCAGCAGAAGATGTCGAAATGCGCCCATTGCGCCTTTTCGGGCACGAATTCCTTGAGGAACAGCGCCGCGGTGATCGCGCCGCCGAACGGACCCTCGGCCGCGTTGACCATGTCGGCGACGTCGGACTTGAGAAGTTCCTTGTACGGATCATAGAGCGGCATCCGCCATATCGGGTCGGCCTCGCTCTCCGCCGCCGCCATGAAATCCGCCGCCAGCGTGTCGTCATTGGCGAACATGCCCTGCAGGTCGGCGCCCAAAGCGACGCGCGCCGCGCCGGTGAGCGTTGCGAAATCGAGCACCAGCTCCGGATCCTTCTCGGCCGCCTTGGTGAGTGCGTCGCCGAGGATCAGCCGGCCCTCGGCGTCGGTGTTGCTGTTCTCGACCGTGACGCCCTTGCGCGAGCGCATGACATCGCCAGGGCGCGTCGCCTCGCCGTTGATCGAGTTCTCGACCGCGGGGACGAGCATGTGGAGGCGGATCGGCAGGCGGTTGAGCATCACCAGCTCGGCGATCGCCAGCGCGTGCGCCGCGCCGCCCATATCCTTCTTCATCAGCCGCATGCCCGCGGCGGGCTTGATGTCGAGGCCTCCGGTGTCGAAGCACACGCCCTTGCCGATGATCGCGATACGCGGATGCTCCGGCTTGCCCCATTCTATCTCGATCAGGCGAGGCGCGCGTTCCCGCGCAGCGGCGCGACCAACGGCGTGGACCATCGGAAATCCCGCTTCAAGCGCATCGCCGATCGTGGCGCGCAACGTCGCGCCATGCGCCGATGCAAGCTGCTCCGCCGCTTCCTGAAGCTGGGCCGGCCCCATGTCTTCGGTCGGCGTGTTGACGAGGTCGCGGACCAGCGCGACGGCCTCCGCCTGGCGCACGGCGTCCTCCAGGCGGGCGACCTCGCTCGTCACGAGCA
>JAEWCK010000234.1 GCA_023390675.1 Pseudomonadota bacterium | reverse complement strand
TCTCGAAACGCGGGCGGAACCATTTTCAGGGATCGCGCGTCATACCGCCACATGCCCGCGGAACGGGCATTAAGGTGGAGGAAGACATGCTCGGTTTCATTATCTGGCTCGTGGTCGGCGGTGTCGTAGGCTGGCTGGCCAGCCTCATCATGCGCACCGATGCGCAACAGGGCATCTTGCTGAACATCGTGGTCGGCATCGTGGGTGCCTTCATCGGCGGTCTGCTGTTCAACCGCGGCGACATCAATTCGGGCGTGATCAATCCGACGACGTTCCTGGTTTCGCTGGTGGGCGCGATCGTCCTGCTGGCGATCGTCAACCTCGTCCGCCGCGGCGCGGTCCGCTAACAAGCCTTTCGAGGCACAGCAAAAGGGGCCGTCCCTCGGGATGGCCCCTTTTTCATGCGCTATTTGAGCAGGAAGCGCACCTGGACGCTGACGCTCAGCTCGCGTTCGCCGGCGACCACTTCAGTGTCGGCGAACTTGGCCTCGGCGCGCATCGCCATCATCGGCACCGGCGCGGGCATGCCGCCGCTCTCCGAGATCGACAGGATGCGATCGACGCGCAGCCCCGCGGCCTTCGCATAGAGGTCGGCGCGGGCGCGGGCGACGGCGATCGCCCGGGTGCGCGCCTCGTCGAGCGCGGCCTCGGGCTTGTCGACCATCAGGCTGGGCCCGGCGATGTTGTTCGCGCCCTCGCGCACCAGCGCATCGAGGATCGCGCCGCTCTTCGCGATGTCGCGGAAGCGGACGGTGACCTGATTCGACGCCTGATAGCCGGTGATCACCGGCGGCTGGTTCTCGGCATAGCGATATTGCGGCGCGAGCCCGACATTCGAGGTCTGGATGTCGCGCTCGGCGACTCCCGCCTTGCGCAGCGCCGCGAGCACGGTCGCCATGCGCGCGCTGTTCTGCGCCATCGCCTCGCCGGCCGTGGCCGATTGCGTGACGACGCCTGCCTGGATCAGCGCGAGATCGGGCACGCGGGTGCTGGTGCCGGTGGCGCTCACATCGAGCACGGTGCCGTCGACCGGCGCGGCAGTGACGCGCAGCTCCTGCGCCGCGGCGGGAAGCGCCACCACCATCAGCGTTGCGGCGCTCGCCATCGCCAGGGTCCGGATCATCGATTCGCTCCTAAAACAATTGTCCCGCGCACGGCGTGCCGCACGCGGGACAAATGGAGTCTGAACGGGCCGGTCGGGCCCGGTTCAGCAAAAGCGAATCAGACGCGGCGCACCATCACCAGACGGTAGAGCGCGAGCAGGATCACCGAGCCGGCGGTCGCGGCGGCATAGGCCTGCCACGTGCTGTCGCGCACCTCGATGCCGAGCAAGGGCGTCAGATAAAAGGCCAGCAGCGCGCCGGCGATGCCGATCAGGATGGTGACGATGATGCCGCCGGGGTCCTTGCCCGGCATGATGAGCTTGCCCAATGCACCGGCGACGAGGCCGATCAAGAGCCATCCGATAATCCCCGTTGGCATGCGAATCCTCCTGTTGTCGGCCCATTTCACCGGACCTTGGCGGAGCGTCGCGCCATGACGCCGCCATTGCAACCGTTTCTTCGCGGAAACGACTCAGACACTTGCCGAAAACGACCGGAACGGGCATTTGACGCGTGGGGGCGAAACGGCACTTGTGGCCGGTGCTTTATTCCTATAATACAGTGCGACCAACAGGGCGGCCATCCGGCCGGATCGGACAGCGCACATGAACTATGAGGCCAGGATGTTTGGACGTCAGGAACGACTGGAATTCGCGAGCGACGAGGCTCCGGCGCGCAGCCGCCGCTGGATCTGGATCGGGCTCGCCGTGGTCGTCGTGCTCGGCGCCCTCGCCTTCTTCATGATGGCCGGGCAGAAGCCCGCGCCCAAGGGCGGGCCCGCAGCGGCGGCCAAGGGCGGCGCTCCCGGCAACGATTCGCAGATCCCGACCGTGACCGTGGCCGTCCCCGGCCGCCAGACGATGCAGACGGTGGTGACCGGCACCGGCAGCCTTGCGGCGCGCCGCGAGATGCCGGTCGGCGTCGCCGGCGAAGGCGGCCTCGTCACGCGCGTGCTCGTCGAGCCGGGTGCGTGGGTCGCCAAGGGTCAGGTCCTTGCCACGGTCGACCGCTCGGTCCAGTCGCAGACCGCCGAATCGCTCGCCGCTTCGGTGCGCGTCGCCGAGGCCGATGCGCGGCTCGCCCAGTCCGAGCTCGACCGCGCGCAGAAGCTCGTCGCGGGCGGGTTCATCTCCAAGGCCGATATCGACCGCAAGACCGCGACGCGCGACCAGGCGCTGGCGCGCGTCCGCGTCGCCCGTGCGCAGCTTTCCGAAACGCAGGCGCGCAACCGCCGCCTCGACATCCGCGCCCCCGAGGCGGGCCTGGTGCTCACGCGCCAGGTCGAGCCGGGCCAGATCGTCAGCGCCGGATCGGGCGTGCTCTTCCGGATGGCGATGGGCGGTCAGGTCGAGCTGCGCACCCAGCTTTCCGAGACCGACCTCCAGCGGCTTCACCCCGGCGTTCAGGCCGAAGTGACCCCGACGGGCACCGACAAGGTGTTCAAGGGCGAGGTCTGGCAGGTGTCGCCGGTGATCGACCCGCAGAACCGCCAGGGCATCGCGCGGATCGCGCTTTCCTATGATCCGGCGCTGCGCCCCGGCGGCTTCGCCACCGCGCGGATCATCGCGGGCGGCAGCCAGGCCGTGATCCTGCCGCAGTCGGCGGTGCAGAGCGACGAACGCGGCAACTATGTCTACATCATCGACGACAAGAACCAGGCAGTGCGCCGCCCGGTGACCACGGGCGACGTTTCCGACGCGGGCGTGGCGATCACCAGCGGACTTTCGGGGACGGAGCGCGTCGTGCTGACCGCCGGCGCCTTCCTCAATCCCGGGCAGAAGGTCATCCCGGTCCTGCAGAAGAAGAGCTGAGGTAACGCCATGAGCTTCCGGAACATCTCGGCCTGGGCGATCCGCAACCCGGTTCCGCCGATTGTCCTCTTCCTGTTCCTGACGATCGCGGGGATCGTCAGCTTCCGGAGCATGGACGTCAACAACAACCCCGACATCGACTTTCCGATCGTCTGGGTCTCGATCAGCCAGCCCGGCGCCGCGCCGAGCGAGCTCGAGACGCAGATCACGCAGAAGGTCGAGGCGGCGGTCCGCAACCTGCAGGGCATCGACGAGATCAATTCCAACGTCGTCGAGGGCAATACCTCGACGGTCGTTCAGCTCCAGATCGGCATGCCCGTCGATCGCGCGGTCGAGGACGTGCGCAGCGCGATCCAGCAGATCCGCGGCAATTTGCCCGACGGCATCCTCGAGCCGCAGGTCGGCCGGGTCGACACCGCGAGCGACAACGACATCGGCAGCTTCACCGCGGTCGCGACCGACATGACGGTCGAGCAGCTCAGCTGGTACATCGACAATACGGTGACCAAGGAGCTGCGCGCGGTCGACGGCCTCTCGGCGGTCAACCGCAATGGCGGCGTCGATCGCCAGATCCGCGTGATCCCCGATCCCGCCAAGCTCCAGGCCTATGGCATCACCGCCAGCCAGCTCAACGGCGCGCTCCGCCAGGTCAATCTGAACGCCCCGGGCGGCGACGCCCGCATCTCGGGCTTCGTCCAGTCGGTGCGCGTGCTGGGCAACGCCAAGACCGCCAACGATCTCGCGCAGACGCAGATCGCGATCGGCGGCGGGCGTACGGTCCGCCTGGGCGACGTCGCCAATGTGATGGATTCCTATGCGGAGCCGCGCTCGCGCTCGCGCTTCGGCGGGCATCAGGTGGTGTCGTTCGACATCCAGCGCGCCAAGGGGGCATCGGACGTCGCGGTGTTCCACGCCGCCGAAGCCAAGCTCCGCGAGCTCGAGAAGAACAACCCCAAGGTGAAGTTCGAGCTGCTGTTCAACTGGAGCCAGTACGCCGAGAAGCAATATCACAGCGCGATGGAGGCGATGATCGAGGGCGCCGTCCTCGCGGTCATCGTCGTGCTGATCTTCCTGCGCGACTGGCGCGCGACGATCATCTCGGCGCTCGCCATCCCGCTATCGGCGATCCCCAGCTTCTGGTTCATGGAAATGCTGGGCTTCACGCTCAACCAGATGACGCTGCTCGCGCTTTCGCTGGTGGCCGGCGTGCTCGTCGACGACGCGATCGTCGAGATCGAGAACATCGTCAGACACATGCGCATGGGCAAATCGGCCTATCAGGCGTCGATCGACGCGGCCGACGAGATCGGCGTGGCGGTGCTCGCCACGACGATGTCGATCGTCGCGGTGTTCCTCCCCGTCGGCCTGATGCCCGGCGTCTCGGGCCAGTTCTTCAAGAATTTCGGCCTGACCGTCGTCGCCGCGGTGCTCATGAGCCTTGCCGTCGCGCGCCTCGTGACGCCGATGGTCGCGGCCTATTTCCTCAAGGCCAAGGGCCATCGCCCGCACGGCGAAGGCTGGCTGATGAACAGATATACCGGGCTGCTGCGCTGGACGCTGCGGCATCGCTGGTCGGCGGTGCTGGGCAGCTTCCTTGCCTTCGGCCTGACGATCTTCTGCTTTGCGACGCTGCCGATGACGTTCCAGCCGACGCAGGACGAGGACAATGTCACGGCGATGATCGAGATGGTGCCCGGCACCTCGCTCGAGCAGACCGACGCCGTCGTCCACCGCGTCGCCGACATGCTGCGCCGCGAGCCCAACGTCTCGAACATCTACGAGCGCAGCTTCGTCGGCAACGGCCGCGTGACCGCGCAGCTCAAGGAAGACCGGACCGAGAAGAGCAACGACTTCGAGCGCCGGCTCGCCCCCGAATTGCTCAAGATCGCCGACGCGCGCGTCACCTTCCGCTCGCAGGGCGGCTGGGGATCGAGCGGCCGCGACCTGACGATCACGCTGGGCGGCGAGGATCCCGAGCTGCTGACGCAGACCGCGATCAAGCTGGTCGACCAGATGTCGAAGCTCAAGACCGTGGTCGCGCCGCGCATCACGGGCGACCTCCAGCGGCCCGAGATCACGATCAAGCCGCGGCTCGACCTCGCCGCGAACCTGGGCGTGACCACGGCGGCGCTGAGCAACGCGATCCGCACCGCGACGATGGGCGACATCGAGCAGAACAGCGCCAAATTCTCGCTGAGCGACCGCCAGATCCCGATCATCGTGTCGTTCAACCAGGATGCCCGCGCGCGGCTCGAGACGATCCGCAACCTCGCGGTGCCGACGGCGAGCGGCGGATCGGTGCCGCTGAACGTCGTCGCCGATATCGGCTTCGGCGCGGGCCCGACCAAGATCGAGCGCCTGAACCTGCAGCGCCGCCTGGTGATCGGCGCCGATCTGGCGACCGACCCGGCGACGGGCAAGCAGGTCGTCTCCGGCGTCGCGATGCAGCAGATCCACGATCTGCCGGTGATGAAGAACCTGCCGGTGGGCGTGGGCGAGCTGAAGGTCGGCCAGGCCAAGTGGCAGGCGGAGATGCTCAACAACTTCTTCGTCGCGCTCGCCTCGGGCATCTTCCTCGTCTTCGCGGTGCTGGTGCTGCTCTATCGCCGCTTCATGTCGCCGCTGGTCAACATGGGCTCGCTGCTGCTGGCGCCGCTGGGCGGTCTGCTGGCGCTGATGGCGACGGGCAATCCGCTGTCGCTGCCGGTGTTCATCGGCATCCTGATGCTGTTCGGCATCGTCGCCAAGAACTCGATCCTGCTGATCGATTTCGCGCTCGAGGAGATGAACAAGGGCGTCGACAAGTTCACTGCCATCGTCGACGCCGGCCACAAGCGCGCCCAGCCGATCGTGATGACCACGGTCGCGATGGTGGCGGGCATGATCCCGACCGCGATCTCGCTTTCGGGCGACGCATCGTGGCGCGCGCCGATGGGCATCGTCGTGATCGGCGGCCTGATCGTCTCGACGATCCTGACGCTGGTGCTGGTGCCGGCGATCTTCAGCCTCGCGGTGGGGCTCGAGATGTGGCTCGGGCCGCGCCTTTCGAAGCGGCTGCTTACCTATCGTCCCGGCGACGACGGCAGCCGCGTGATCGGCAAGGCGCAGGGCGGCGGGACGATCGAGCACAAGCCGGGGGACGATTCGCCGCAGCCCGCGGAGTGAACTTGTGCCGCAATGAAGTATTGGGGAGCGCGTGACCCGGTTACGCGCTCCCTTTTCGTCCGAGGCGGTTCCACCCGGCCTGAGGCGCATGCGGCTGGTGGCGACCGGGCTGCTGGTCGCGATGGCGGCGCTTTTCCTCGCGGCGCGCGCGCTCGATCACCTCCATCCGGCGGTGGGCTATGTCCGCGCCTTTGCCGAGGCGGCGATGGTGGGCGGGCTCGCCGACTGGTTCGCGGTGACCGCGCTGTTCCGCCACCCGCTCCATTTGCCGATCCCGCATACCGCGATCATCCCGCGCAACAAGGACCGGATCGCCGCGACGCTGGCGAGCTTCCTGCGCGACAATTTCCTGATCCCCCGCGTCGTCGCGCGGCGGATGCAGCGCGTCGACGTGGCGGGCGCGGTCGGGCGC
>JAEWCK010000209.1 GCA_023390675.1 Pseudomonadota bacterium | reverse complement strand
GGATTGACTCGCCCCCGCACCCCCGCCACCCTCCCGCGCTCATGCGCTTCGTCTCGCCCGGCCGCGGCTTCGTCCTGCTCTACGCGCTGGCCTATGCGGGCATGTTCGTCAGCTTCATGCCCTTCATCATGGTGCTGCTGTCGCTGAAGGCGGCGGCGGTGGGCGGTGGCAGCGCAGTCACCTTGCTCAGCATCTCGGCGCTCGGCGGCGCGGCCGTGGCGAGCCTCGCAAACATCCTGTTCGGCTGGCTGAGCGACGGTACGCGCCGCCGTACCGGCAGTCGCCGGGCGTGGGTCGCGGCCGGGCTCGGGACCTTGTTCGCGGGCTATGCAGCGCTTCATTTCGCTGCGTCGCCCGCCACGTTCCTGGGCGCGGTCGCGGTCATCCAGATCGGCATCAATATGGCTTTTGCGCCGCTGATCGCGGTGATGGCCGACGAGGTTCCCGACGAGGACAAGGGGCTGGTCGCGGGGCTGATGGGCACCGCCCAGCCGATCGGCGCCTTCTCGGCGACCTTGATCACCTTGCCGGGGCTGGGCGGGGAGGGCGCGCGCTATGCTTTGCTCTGCCTGTTGTTCGCAGGCATGATCCTGCCCTTCCTCGCCTTCGCACGCGAAGGCGCGCCGCTGCCACCGCCGCCGCCGCAACCGCTGCGCGCGCTCCGACGCTTCGATTTCGCCCTCGCCTGGGCATCGCGGATGCTGCTCCAGGTCGCGGGCAACGGCCTCGCCACCTATGGCTTCTTCTATTTCCTCTGGGTGCTCGATCGCGAGGACATCGCCAAGGGCAGCGCCGACGCGAACCCCATCGTCGCGACGATGACCGTGTCGACGCTCGTCGCGGTGCTCCTGACGATCGCTGCGGGACGCCTCTCGGACCGGATGCTGCGCCGCAAGCCTTTCCTCGCCGGCGCTTCGATCTGCATGGCGGGCGGGCTCGCGCTGATGGCGGTGGCGGAGAGCTGGACCGTCGCCGCGATCGGCCACGCCGCCGCGCTGTCAGGCCTCACCGTTTTCCTCGCGATGCACTCGGCGCTGGCGATGCAGCTTCTGCCGAGCCCCGAGCATCGCGGCCGCGATCTCGGCGTGCTCAACCTGACCAACACGCTCCCCGCGATGGTCGCGCCGCTGCTCGCGCTCGCGCTCGCGCCCGAGAAAGCGGGCTATTCGCTCTGGCTGCTGATCCTCGCGCTCGGCACGCTCGCGGGCGGCGCGGTGGCGCTCGGCGTCAGGACCCAGGCCTGACGCCGAGGCTCGGGCTTACTGCGCCGGCTGGGGCGCAGTGTCGTTGCCGCTGCGGTCGACCCGCGCGGTCATCCCGGCCGCATCGGCGTCGGCCTGCGTCTGCTCGTCGGCGGTGAGCGTCGCTGCCGGCGGCGCTTCGGCGCTGACCACATTGGTCGTGGGCGCCGGCTCGACGGCGTTGGGGACCTCGACGACGTTCGCCGGCTCCTCGAGGTTCGCGACGATCGTCTCGTTGGCGGGCTGCGTCTCGTCCGAGCCGCTCCCCGAGCAGGCGGCGAGCGACAGGCCGGCGAGCGCAGTCAGCGCGAGGGTACGGAATTTCATGGACATTCTCCCTGTTTAGCGAGCCGAAACCGCCGCGGATGTAATCTCCGCGCGTTTCTCGATCTTTGCCGCGAGCGTCTTGTCCCAGCCATAGGGGTCGCCGCGGAAGTTCATCGTGCCGTCCGAGCTGGCGAACGCGGTCCAGTAGAGCAGGTATACCGCAACCTGGTCCTGCTCGGCGAGCGGCACGCGCTGCGTCTTTCCGGTGGCGAGCGCCGCCTGGATCGCCTCGGGCTGCCACGCCGGATCGTTGCGCAGCAGCAATTGGGCGAGCGGCCCCGGCTTCTCGAGCCGCACGCAGCCGTGGCTCGCCAGACGACTGAAGCTCGCGAAAGTCGATTGCGACGGCGTATCATGCAGATACACCGCATATTTGTTGTCGAAATCGAACTTGTAGAGCCCCAGCGCGCTGCGCGGCCCCGGCTGCTGCTGGAGCCGCCGGTTCGCGCCCGTCCCTATGATCTTGTAGCCCTGCGCCTTCAATGCCGCCTCGCCCTTGGGCCACAGCTCCTTGGCGGCGATCCCCGCGGGGACGTTCCACGGCGGATTGAGCACGATCGAGTGGATCTTCGATTGCAGCATCGGCGTCTCGTTGCCCGGCCGTCCGGTCACTGCCTTCATCGATCCGATCACCTGGTCGCCTTCGAACACCGCGAGCCGCGCGTCGGCGATGTTGACCTGGATGCGCTTGGCCGGAAGCGTCTCGGGCAGCCAGCGCCAGCGCTCGAGGTTCGCCATGATCTGGCGGACGCGGTCGAGCGCGGGCACGTTCAGCGCCGCCAGCGTCCCCGTCGAGACCACGCCGGTGGGATTGAGCCCGTAGCGCCGCTGCGCGCGCACCACCGCGTCCTTCAGTTCCTGGTCGAACTTGTCGCCGGTCGGCGCGACGGCGCTGTCCTCCACCGCGAGCCGCCTGCGCAACGCCGCGACGCGCGCGCCGCTCGCGCCCATCGCAAGGTCCGCCCCCTTGGCAAGCGTCGGCCAGCCGCCGTTTGCGACGATCTGGCGATAGGTGACGAGCCCGCGCTGGAGCCCGTCATAGCCCGACCAGGGCGGCGGCAGCGAGCGAACCCACCGCGCCAGCTGGTCGGTGCGCACTGCCTCGGCAAAGGCGGGCAAGGGGTCGTAGGGCGCGGGGCGCAGCCCCCAATTCTCGTCGAAATCGCTCTCGGCGAGCCGACCCGAATGCACCGCCCTGGCATAATCGAGCGCGGCGCGGACCACCGCCTCGCTACCCTGCGGCGTCGGCGCCGGATCGGTCACGCGGCGCAGCCCCTGCGCCAGCCCCGCATCGCCGAGCAACGCGGCGAGCTGCGTCGCCTGCGCGGGGCTCAGCACCGGCAGCGGCACGGGGGCGGGCAACGGCTGCACCATCGGGACCTGCTGCACCGTGCCCGGCGTCGGCGCGGTCTGCTGCGCGGGAGTCTGCTGCGCGAGCACGGGCGCGGCCAGCAGGCTCGCCGCGGCCGCCCATGCGGCGCCCCTGGCTGCCGCGCGGCCCATACTGACTTGGCTGATCACTCGGTATTCCCTCCTGCGCGGCCGGCCCCTTTCGTGGCCGCGAAACTGCATCGCTGCCCCCTAATAGGCGAAGTCCGCCCTCCGATGCGAGGGCGGAAATGCGCGATCCGTCGCGCTCGCTTGACAATGGCAGCGTTGTCAGGGACCACGGAGCCAAGGCTCCGCGCAAAGACGGAGCGCGATTCCAGCAGGGAGGCCGCCTTGGCTAGTGCACGTTCGACTCAGACGACGCTGGCTTTCGCCGCCGTCACCACCTTGTTCTTCGCCTGGGGTTTCATCACCTCGCTGGTCGATCCGCTCGTTGCGGCGGTGAAGGGCATCTTCACGCTCACCGATTTCCAGGCGCAGGCGAGCGCCTTCGCCTTCTTCTTCGCCTATTTCGTCGTGTCGTTCCCCGCCGCTGCGCTCGTCTCGCGGATGAAGGCGGTGCCGTCGATCATCACGGCGCTGGTGATGATGATCGCGGGCTGCCTCCTGATGCTCGCCGCTGCGAACCTCGCCAATTACTGGCTCGTGCTGCTCGGCCTGTTCGTGCTGGCGAGCGGGATCACGATCCTTCAGGTCGCTGCCAATCCGCTGGCCGCGGCGCTCGGCGACCCGCGCGGCAGCCATTTCCGTCTCGTGCTCAGCCAGACCTTCAATTCGCTGGGCACCTTCGTCGGTCCGCTGCTCGGCGCGCACCTGTTCCTCGCCGGAGTCGAAGTGAAGCCGGGCACGGTCGTCACGCCCGAAGTCCGCGCGCAGGCGCTCGCCGGGATCGACTCGGCCTATTTCTGGATCTGCGGGCTGATCGCCGCGCTGGCGGTGTTCTTCTGGCTCAGCCGCCGCGTCGTCACCGAAGCAGCGCCGCCGGCGCCCTCGGCTTCGCGGCTGCTCTCGTCGCTCTCGTCCAGATGGGCGCTGCTCGGCGGCCTCGCGATCTTCCTCTATGTCGGCGCCGAAGTCTCGATCGGCACGCAGATGGCGCTGTTCCTCAACAGCGACGGCATCTGGGGCCAGTCCGACGCTCCGTTCGGCGTGCCGCTGCTCGGCTTCGCGATGGGCAGCGACGGGGTGCACGGCGTCTCGCTTCAGGAAGCGGGCAAGGCGGTGGCTTTCTATTGGGGCGGCGCGATGGTCGGGCGCGCGCTCGGCTCGCTGCTGCTGACGCGCGTGCGCGCGGATCGGCTGCTGGCGCTGTTCACCGCGATCGCCGCTGCGATGTGCTTCTACGTCTTCGCCGTCGGCGGAGTGAGCGCGGGCTTTGTTGCGCTGGCGATCGGCCTGTTCAACTCGATCATGTTCCCGGTGATCTTCACGCTGACGCTCGAGCGCTCGACCGCCAGCGAGGAATCGACTTCGGGGCTGCTCTGCACTGCGATCGTCGGCGGCGCGCTGCTCCCGCTGGTGGTCGGGCTGGTCTCGGGCGGGCACGGCTATGCCTTCGCGCTGATCGTCCCTGCGCTGTGCTACGTCGTGCTGTGCCTGTTCGCGATCGCTGCGGGCCGCGCGCCCGTAATGCGCAGCGAGGAGGAGATGACCGGCGCCTCGCTCCATTGAGCGGATCGGGCGGGTGACAAGGCCGCCCTCTCCGTCGAGCCTTGCCGCCGGTGCCGATACGCTGGCGACCGGCGGCAAGAGCGAAGTGGTGCGCGTAACGCTGTCCGACTGGAGCCCGGCGCCCGCGCGCAACGCCTTGCTCGTCTTGAGGAACGGCAGCCTCGGCAGAATATTGCCGGTTTTTTTCATGTCCGGACATTTTTTGCCGTGATGCTCGGGCTCGTCCTCCTCGCCGCAGCGCCGCAAGTCGCCGTCACTGGCGGTCGCGTGGCGGGGACCGAGGTGGAAGGGCGGTTGCTGTTTCGCGGTATCCCCTATGCCGCGCCGCCGCTTCGCGCGCTGCGCTGGAAGGCGCCGCAACCCGTCCGGCGATGGCGCGGCGTCCGGCCGGAAAAGGAGGCGCCGGCCTGCCTCCAGAACGATTATGGCTGGAACGCCGCCGACGTCCGCGCTTCCTCCGAGGATTGCCTGACGCTCGACATCCGCACCCCCGGCCTCAAGGGCAAGCGCCCGGTGATGGTCTGGAT
>JAEWCK010000080.1 GCA_023390675.1 Pseudomonadota bacterium | reverse complement strand
AGCTCGGGCTCGCCACGAAGCTTGCGCTGCGCGTTCAAGGCCGTGCGCAGGAAGACGAGATTCGAGACGCCCGGAATCTCGACCGGATACTGGAAGCCGAGGAACAGCCCCGCCGCGGCGCGCTCGTGCGGCGCCATTTCGAGCAGGTCCGCGCCATCGAAGGTCACGCTGCCCCCGGTCGGCTCGTAGCCCGGGCGCCCGCCCAGCACATAGCCGAGCGTCGACTTGCCCGCGCCGTTGGGCCCCATGATCGCGTGCACTTCGCCCGCGTTCACGTCGAGGCTCAGCCCCTTGAGGATTTCCTTGCCGTCGACTTCGGCGCGAAGGTCATTGATCTTGAGCATTGCCATTACCGGTAGTGATCCTGACGGCGGGGTCCGATTTGGGAGCGGTGGGCGGCGGCGGGAGCGGCTTGACCCGCTGTCGCTCGGTCTCGCGGCTGTCCGCGCCGAGCGCGAGCGGGCCGGATTGTCCCGCCGACAATCCTTGCCGCGGCTGCAGCGCCGATGGGGGAAGCACGAAGGTCTGCGATTTGGCGGCCGGAGGCCTGATGTCGGGCATCGCCACCGCCGAATCGATTGCCGTGAAGTCGACGCAGTCGGTCACGACGTCCGCGGTCTTGGCGTAGCAGACCGGCGTGGCCTGGCACGCGTCGGTATCGCGCTTCTGGTTGCCGCTCGAGACCATGATCCGGCAATTGTGCAGCTTGCCGTCGGCCCCCTTGTCGAACAGCATCGTGGTGCGCCCGAAGGGCCCGCGCACGACGATGTCCTCGCCCTCGACGACTTCGGGCGCGGGCGCAGTCTGCGCGGGAGCAGTTTGCGCGAGAAGGAGGGTGGCGAGGATCATCCGACCGACCCCTCCAGCGAAATCCCCAGCAGCTTCTGCGCCTCCACCGCGAACTCCATCGGGAGCTGCTGGAGCACTTCTTTGGCGAAGCCGTTGACGATCAACGCCACTGCGGCTTCCTGATCGAGCCCGCGCTGCATGGCGTAGAAGAGCTGGTCCTCGCTGATCTTCGAGGTGGTCGCCTCGTGCTCGATCTGCGCCGAGGGATTCTTCACTTCGATGTACGGCACCGTATGCGCGCCGCACTGGTCGCCGAGCAGCAGGCTGTCGCACTGCGTGAAGTTGCGGACATTCTCGGCGCCCGCGTTGACCAGCACGCGGCCGCGATAGGTGTTGTTCGACTTGCCCGCGCTGATCCCCTTGGAGACGATCGTAGAACGCGTGTTCCTGCCGATGTGGAGCATCTTGGTGCCGGTATCGGCCTGCTGGTGCCCATTGGTGACCGCGACTGAATAGAATTCGCCGACCGAGCCGTCGCCCTGGAGGATGCAGCTCGGATATTTCCAGGTGATCGCGCTGCCGGTCTCGACCTGGGTCCAGCTCACCTTCGAATTGGTGCCGGCGCACAAGGCGCGCTTGGTGACGAAGTTGAAGATGCCCCCGACGCCGTTTTCGTCGCCGGGATACCAGTTCTGCACGGTCGAATATTTGATCTCGGCATCGTCGAGCGCGACCAGCTCGACCACGGCGGCATGGAGCTGGTTCTCGTCGCGCATCGGAGCGGTGCAGCCTTCGAGATACGAGACGTACGCCCCCTTGTCGGCGACGATCAAAGTCCGCTCGAACTGGCCGGTATTCTCGGCGTTGATGCGGAAATAGGTGCTGAGCTCCATCGGGCAGCGCACGCCTTCGGGGACGTAGACGAAGGTGCCGTCGGAGAAGACCGCGCTGTTCAGCGCCGAATAGAAATTGTCGCGGACGGGCACGACCTTGCCGAGCCAGCGTTTCACCAGCTCGGGATATTCGCGGATCGCCTCGCTGATCGAGAGGAAGATGACGCCGGCGGCCTTCAGCTCCTCGCGGAAGGTGGTCGCGACCGAGACGCTGTCGAACACCGCGTCGACCGCCACCTTGCGCGCGCCCTCGACGCCGGCGAGCACCTTTTGCTCCTCGATCGGGATGCCGAGCTTCTCGTACGTCCGCCGGATCTCGGGATCGAGATCGTCCAGGGAGCTGATCGTCTTCTTCTGCTTGGGCTCGGCGTAATAATAGGCGTCCTGGTAATCGATCTCGGGGATCGCCAGCTTCGCCCATTCGGGCAGCGCCATTTCCTGCCACTGGCGGAACGCCTTCAGCCGCCAGTCGAGCATCCATTCGGGCTCGCTTTTCCTGGCCGAGATGTAGCGGACGGTATCCTCGCTCAAGCCCTTGGGCGCGAACTCCTGCTCGACGTTGGAGGCGAAGCCCCATTCGTATTTCTTGTTCGCGGCGGCGAGCGCCTCAGCATTCTTCGTCGCCATCAGGCGCTCCTGCTCAAACTGGCGAGCGAAACGCCCGCGAGCGCGCCCTTTACCGCGCCGTTGATCGCATTCCAGTGCGGCTTCACCCGGCAGCTCTCCTCGACGCAGCAGTCGTGCTTGCCGGTATCGACGCACGCGGTCATCGCGATCGGACCCTCGATCGCCTCGACGATGTCGGCGATCGAGATCGCCGCGGGCGGCCTTGCGAGACGGAAGCCGCCACCGGTGCCGCGCGCGCTCTCGATCAGCCCCGCGGCGGACAGCCGCGAGACCAGCTTCTGCACCGTGGGCAGCGGCAGCCCGGTCTCCTCGGCGAGCAACGTAGCGTTGAGCCGGCACGACGCGCCGCAATGGCGCGCGGCGGCTGCCATCATCACCACGGCATAATCGGCAAGGCTCGAAAGACGCACTGTTACCCTTGGATACAATCGGACGAATTCGTTCCGATTGCCCAGATGGGCTCAGCGGCGCTTCACGTCAACCGATTCGGGGATAACGTCGGGCAGGAAGTGGAAGGTCTCGTTGTCGAGCGTCACCGCGAGCACCGGATCGATCCGCGCGCGCAGCGACCCCGGGGTGTGCCCGGTGAAGTGGCGGATCTCGTTGATCATGTGCGACTGGTCCGAGAACGGCTCGACCACCTCGTCCACGCTGGCGCCCTGATAGATGCGCATCGCCGCGCCGATCGCGCGGAACTTGCGCTTCAGATGCGCGGGCGAGCCTGCGAAATATTCCTTGCTCAGCCGCTGGACCTGGCGCTCGCCGATGTTCGAGCTCTTGCGGATGCGCGCATAGAGATCGTCGAGCGACGGATCCCTGGTCGCCGCCCATTCGCGCACCGCGCGCAGGAAGACGACATGCGCCTTGGGCACGGGCTTCACTTCGTATTGGCGAAGCTTGAGCAGCGGCTCGATCGCCGCAACCATCTCGTCGAGCGTCTCCATCTTGTGGAGGTCGTGCCAGAGCGCCGGCGCCTTCTCGCAGAACAGCTTCTCGCCGTCGATGATATGGTCAGCGACCTTGTCCGCGGGGATGCCGATCAGCGCCTTCCAGCCGATCGCGCGCAGCGACACGCCGAAGCAGTGGAACGGCCCCTTGATCCGGTAGCTGGCCGCAGCGGTGCCCGGGCCGGTGATCATGATCGGCTTCGACTTCTCGACATGCCCGTCGGGGAAGGTCACTTCGCCCTCCCCCTTGATCATGAAGCGCAGCTGGCCGAGGTCGACACGCTCGACGCCCTCGATGTCGTCGGCGTCGTAGCGATAGAGATAATAGGATTCGACGTGCGGCAGCAGCGCGCCTTCCGCCTTGCGGAATTCGATGTGCGGCCGTGGCCCCTGGTCGTCCGGTCCTCCCGGTCGTGCCGTCATGCTCCGATGCGCCCCGTATTTGCCCCGCCCGGCTTAAAACCGGTTTCTGTCACATTGGGCATACCGCGCTGAACCCGAATAGAAA
>JAEWCK010000062.1 GCA_023390675.1 Pseudomonadota bacterium | reverse complement strand
AGTTCGGTGAGCGCATCGGCGAGCGACCATTGCGTCGGGGTGCCGCGGCGGCCGTAGAAGAGCTTGTGGTGCGTGTCCGGCCCGCCGCGCGCGCGCATCTCGGCGACATTGTCGTAGAGGATGGTCGAGGCGCGCCACACCGGCGGATTGACGATGCCCTGCGTCCATTCAGGGCGGCGGCCGGCGCTGACGACCCTGGTCTTGTCCTTGCCGCTCATGCCGGCCCCAGCTCCTTGGCGGTCTCGGGCCGCGAGCCCCATTCGGTCCAGCTGCCGTCGTAAAGCGCCGCTTCGTTATCGAGCAGGTGTGCGCCGAAGGCGAGGATCGCCGCGGTGATTCCCGATCCGCAAGTAGTGACGAGCGGCCGCGCCAGATCGATCCCGCTCAGCTCGAACACGCTGCGGATGTGTTCGGGCGCTTTCCACGTGCCGTCTTCGTTGAAGAAGCGCGGATAGGGGATGTTCCGCGATCCGGGGATGTGCCCCGCGGCGACTTCGGCGCGCGGATCGGCCTCCTCGCCGGTGAAGCGTGCCGCCGAGCGCGCGTCGGCGATCTGCTCGGTGGTCGTCTTCATCTCATCGAGCGTGCGCGCCTGCGACTTGGGCGCGCGCGGCTCGAAGCTGCCGGGCTCGGCTCGGTGCGGTCCGCTTTCGAGCGGGCGTCCCTCGGCCTTCCACTTGGTCATCCCGCCGTCGAGCAGAGCGGCGTCGACTCCCGCCAGCCGCAGCACCCACCAGGCGCGGCACGCGGTGTGGTGCGGGCCATTGTCATAGAGGACGATCTGCGTCTCGGTATCCGCCCCCAGCGCGCGCAGCCGCTCGGCGATCTTGCCCACGGTCGGCATGGTGGAGGGAAGCGGGCTGGCCTCGTCGATCAGGCTGTCGAGATCGAGGAAACGCGCACCGGCGATATGTTCGGCTTCGAATTCGGCGCGCGGATCGCGCGGCGGCGAGCCGGGGATCGTCGAGGTGTAGGTGGCATCGAGCACCAGCGCGTTCGGCGCCCCGGCAAGCCATTCGGTCGTTACGAGCCCGTCCATCGCCTTCGTCCCTAGAAGGATGCATTCGCTCGCGCAAACGCCTACATGGCGGCGATGGACGCCAAGCATCTCGGAAAAGCCTCGCCGCTCCCCGCCACGCCGGAGCAGGCCGAGCTCGATTACGTGCCCAATCCGCGGCCGGGCTCGCGCTATCTGGTGCGCTTCGCCGCGCCCGAATTCACTTCGCTCTGCCCGATCACAGGCCAGCCCGATTTCGCGCATCTGGTGATCGACTATGTGCCCGGCGAGACGATCGTCGAATCCAAGTCGCTCAAGCTGTTCCTCGGCGCCTTCCGCAACCACGGCGCGTTCCATGAGGATTGCACCGTCGGGATCGGCCAGCGGCTGTTCGACGAGATGAAGCCCGAATGGCTGCGTATCGGCGGATATTGGTATCCGCGCGGCGGCATTCCGATCGACGTCTTCTGGCAGTCGGGCGAGCCCCCCGCGGGCGTCTGGGTGCCGCCGCAAGAGGTAGCAGGATACCGCGGGCGCGGCTGAACGCCAGATTTACAACGATCTATCGAGTCGTTGCATGTTGCAATGCAGCATGACGCAACCATATTGAAAAACGGGAGTTTGTGAGGGGCGAGTGGACTCGACCCACCGAAACTAATTTGCGTTAGCGAAAGGAAAGATCGGGCATGAACCGGCCGGCCATCCAGCACATCGCGCTCATCGGCAACTTCCTGCCGCGCAAGTGTGGCATCGCTACGTACACCACCGACACCTATACCGCGCTCAAGCAGCGCTTCCCCGAGATGCAGGTCGACGTATATGCGATGGACGACCATCCCGGTCGCTATGCCTATCCGCCCGAAGTCACCGGCTCGATCGCCCAGCACGATCGCGCCGCCTATCTCGATGCTGCGCGCGAGATCGAGGCCAGCGGCGCGCAGGCGATCTGGGTCCAGCACGAATATGGCATTTTCGGCGGCCCCGCCGGCGAGCATCTGATCGCCTTGCTCGATCGCGTCCAGGCCCCCGTGATCGTGACGCTGCACACCGTGCTCGAACGTCCCAATCCCGACGAGCGCCGCGTGATGGAGGCATTGCTACGCCGTTCGTCGCGCGTGATCGTGATGGCCGAGAAGGGCCGTGAAATCCTCGAGCGCGTTCACGGCGTCGACGATCGCAAGGTCGTGATGATCCCGCACGGGGTTCCCGACCGCGTCTTCGCCGATCCCGACAGCTTCAAGCCCGCATTCGGCTGGCAGGGTCGCGAGGTGATCCTCACCTTCGGGCTGCTCGCTCCCAACAAGGGCATCGAGACGCTGATCGAGGCGATGCCCGAAGTCGTCGCCGCGCGCCCGAAGGCGCATTACGTCGTGCTCGGCGCGACGCACCCCAATCTCGTCGCGCACGAAGGCGAGGCCTATCGCGACCGGCTTAAGGCGCTCGCCGCCGAGAAGGGCGTCGCCGGGCATGTCGAGTTCATCGACGCGTTCATCGAATATGACGCGCTGATCGACTATCTCCAGGCGGCCGATCTCTACGTCACCCCCTATATCAACCCCGCCCAGATCACTTCGGGAACGCTTTCCTATGCGATCGGCGTCGGCAAGCCGGTGATCTCGACTCCGTACGTCCACGCCACCGAGATTCTCGATCAGGGGCATGGCGTGCTCGTCGATTTCGGCGACAGCGCGGGCTTCGCGCGCGAGATCGTGCGGCTGCTGTCGGATCACGCCGCGCGCGCCGCGCTGACCGAAAAGGCCTATGCCCGCGGCCGCACGATGATCTGGCCGCGGCTGGTGGAGAGCGCAATGACCGAGATCGAGGCGATCGTCGCCGCCAAGCCGCGCCGGATCGCCAAGCCTGTTGCGGCACTTCAGCCGCTCGCGCCCGATCTCGCCGCGGTCGAGCGGATGAGCGATTCGACCGGCATGCTCCAGCATTCGGTCTTCTCGGTGCCCGATCGCCGCCACGGCTATTGCATCGACGATAATGCCCGCGCGCTGATCCTGATGTGCAAGATGGATCGTATCGACGATATGCTCCGCGACAAGTGGACGAGCGTCTATGCATCGTTCGTCCAGCACGCCTGGAACCAGGACGCGCGCCGCTTCCGCAACTTCATGAACTACGATCGCAGCTGGTGCGAGGATGTCGGCTCGGAAGATTCGAACGGCCGCGCGCTCTGGGCGCTGGGCGTTACGGCGCGCGACGCCAAGGCGCTCAAGCATCGCGACTGGGCGTCGGCGATGTTCGACGCCACTGCCTCGATCGCGCTCGACCTCGGCAGTCCCCGCGCGCGCGCCTTCGCGATGCTCGGCGCGGCGGCGATGCTCGATGCGCATCCCGGGCATCCGCTCAGCCGCGAGATCCTGACGCGCTTCGGCGGCGAGCTGATCCAGCTGCTCGACGGCGCGCGGCGGCCCGAATGGAAATGGTTCGAGATCGTCCTCGCTTATGACAATGCCCGGCTCCCCGAGGCGCTGCTCCGCGCCGGCGAGGCGCTGGGCCGCAGCGAATTCACCAGCGTCGGGCTCGAGACGCTCGAATGGATCGTCGAGCGCCAGACCTCGCCGCAGGGCCGCTTCCGCGCGGTGGGCACCGAGAGCTTCGGCCGCCCTTATGCCGAGCCGCTCCCCTTCGACCAGCAGCCGCTCGAGGCGCAGGCGACGATCGATGCCTGCGTCGCCGCGCACGAGGCGACGGGCGAGGAACGCTGGATCGAGGAGGCGATGCGCGCCTATCGCTGGTATCTCGGCGCCAACGATCTCGAGCTTCCGCTCGCGACCGCGCAGGACGGCGGCTGCTTCGACGGCCTGATGCCGCACGGGCTCAACCGCAATCAGGGCGCGGAGTCCATTCTCGCACTGCAATTGGCCAATTGCGCGATTTCGGGTCTTTCAAAGGCCGCCGGAAACGTGGCAGGAGCGCAACGAGCCGTCGCTTGAACCTGGGTTAGTGCCGGCCTGTTGACTGGCTTTTCCTGGGGGCTCGATGCTCGAATTGTTCAACCATAGCCTGCGCCTGAGGGCCGATCCCTCGCGGGTGGTGGTGCGTCCGTTCCATATCGCCTGGACCGCGAACGGATCGGCGCCGAGCCGTACCGAGCGGCTGGTGCGCGAAGTGCTGGCCATGTCGCCTGCCGATGCGCGCGTGCAACTCGATATCGTGCTCAAGGATTTCGAGGCGCGCCACTGGCAGACGCGCCGCGTGTTCATGACGCGCTACGACGAGATCGAGGCACAGCTTGGATTGAACGGCGCGGAGATCGGCGACGAGAAGCGCCAGCTGATCGGCGCCTATTTCTGCCACGAATACAGTTATGCCGCGGCCGCGCTGATGAACCCCAGCGCAGTGCCGCATTACGACCAGACCGGCATGCCCAAGGGATCGCTGCGCATCCTGATGAGTTTGCGCGCCGTCGGCGAGGGCCACATCTCGTCGGTCGCCTTCCGCGAAGGCATCATCACCAGTCACAACGAGCTGACGCTCGCCCCCGAGCCGCCCTTCGCCACCGCCGCCGACGCGCGCGAGGAGGACGAGGACACGATGCCCGAGGGGCCGGTGACCGTCTATCGCCACCGCGATTCGACGCTGTCGGGCACGGTCATCTTCCCGATCACCAAGGCGCAGTCGAACGGGCTGGAGGATTTGCGCATCTGCCATTTCCACCACGAGGACGGCAGCGAGGAGTGGATCGGCACCTACACCGCCTATAACGGCTCGGTGATCCAGTCCGAGCTGATGCGCACGCGCGACTGGCGCAGCTTTGATCTGGTGCCGATGACCGGCAGCGCGGCGCGCAACAAGGGCATGGCGCTGTTCCCGCGCAAGATCGGCGGGCGCTATATGATGCTCGGCCGGCAGGACGGCGAGAACATCTTCCTCCACACATCGGACACGCTGACCAACTGGGAAGGCGGCGAGCTGCTGATCAAGCCGCAATTCCCTTGGGAGCTCGTCCAGATGGGCAATTGCGGCCCGCCGATCGAAGTCGACGAGGGCTGGCTGGTGCTCACCCACGGCGTCGGCGCGATGCGCAAATATTCGATCGGGGCGGCGCTTCTCGACAAGGACGATCCTTCGAAGGTGCTCGCGCGCTCGAAGGAGCCTCTGCTCGCCGCCGCGGACCAGGATCGCGAGGGCTATGTGCCCAACGTCGTCTACACCTGCGGCGCGATCAAGCACGGCGACAAGCTGTTCATCCCCTATGGGGTGGCGGACAGCTCGGTCGCCTTCGCCTTTGTGCCGATCAGCTCGCTGCTCGAGCAGATGGGCTGACTCCGCGCACCTGCTGGCGGGTGTAACGGTAGAGCAACGCGACCAGCGCGAGGAACAGCACGGTCCCGCCGATCAGCGCGGTCGTCGCGAAGCCGGGGCCGACGATCGCGAGTGGCGAATCGGTGCCGCTCGCCGCGACGATTCCCGCGAAGGCGACGCCCCACAGGCTCTCGCCGACGATCATTCCCGTGGCAGTGAGCACGCCCATCCGTCGCGCGAATTCGGGATCGCCGGTGCGATCGGCCCAGCGCTCGTAGAACCAGCCGAGGATCGCGCCGAGCACGACCGGCAGGATCACCGCCATCGGCAGATAGATGCCGATGCCGATGGCGAGCGGCGGCAAACGGAGGCGCTTGAACACGCCGAGCAGCTCGTCGAGCACGACGAAGCCAATGCCGACATAGATGCCGAGCCGGATCATCGGCCAGTTGAGGTCGCCGCCCAGCACGCCCTTGGCGAGCGCGGAGATCAGCCCCGCCTGCGGCGCGGAAAGCGCGTTGGGTCCCGCGCCCGGCGCGCCGACGAAGCCGAAGGCGGTGTTGAGCAGGTCGAGCACCGGCGGCACGATCAGGCTGCCGAAGACGACGCCGATCACCAGCGCGACCTGCTGCTTCCACGGCGTCGCCCCGACCAGCTGGCCGGTCTTGAGGTCCTGCAAATTGTCATTGGAGATCGTCGCGATGCCGAAGACGATGCCGGTGACGATCAGCGCATAGGCGATCAATGCCTGTCCGGTCTCGGGCGGATTGTCGCGGCCGAACAGCCCGATCAGCATCAGCGAGGCGGCGAGCACCGAGAGGATGCCGATCGCCGAGACCGGCGAGTTCGACGCGCCGATCAGCCCGGCCATATAGCCGCACACCGCGGCGATCAGCAGCCCGATGACGATCACGAAGACCAGCGCGCCCGCGACGAGCAGCCCCGCCGATCCGGCGAGCGGTCCGCCCGCGATCACGCTCCACAACAGCCACGCGATCGGCAGCAGCATCACGAGCGAGCCGCCGATGACGATGCCGATCGGCAAGTCGCGCTCCTCGACGGCGAGCACATGGCCGGCATGCCGTGCGCGGCTGGCGGCGAAGGCGCTGCTTATCCCGCGCATGACCGGCGCGGCGATCTTGACCAGGGTCCAGATC
>JAEWCK010000056.1 GCA_023390675.1 Pseudomonadota bacterium | reverse complement strand
GTCTTGCCATGGACCCGCCAGCCGCCCGAGCCCGCGAACACCGGGATGATCGCCTCCGCCCTGGCGTGCGCCGCGGCCGAGACCAGCCGATGGGCAAGCATGTGCCGCAGGAACGCGATCTGCTCGTCGGCGGAGATCTGGAGCGAGCTGCCGAGCCACGCCTGGGTCAGCCCGTCCTGCCTGCCCGGGTTTCCGGAAAGGTCGCGATTGCCGTAGCCGAAGCGGTCGACATAGGCCCGGAAGCGCGCCATCCCCAGCTTTCGCGTCAGTTCCTGCGAATACCAGACGACCGAGTTCGACTCCCATGTCGTCGGGTCGGTCCGCTGCCGCTCGACCGCGCGATGCGCGACGTGGCGGTGCGGATCGTAGTCGATCGCGGGATGATGCGCGTCGCTCAGCAGGCCGCTGTCGAAGCCCATCAAGGCCAAGGGAATCTTGAAGGTCGAGCAAGGCGAGAAGCGTGTCGCCGCGACCCCGCTGCGATGGATCACACGCCCGCTCGCCGCATCGGCAAGCACCACCGCGCCCAGATGCCGCGGCGCCGCGGCGTCGGCGCATGCCCCTCCCAGCCTGGGTCCGCCTGCGAGCGTTGCGCCTGCCCCAAGCATCAGTCCCGTAAATCCGCGCCGGCCGATTCGCATGCCCGATCTCCTTGTCGATGCGTGCGAGGCTAGGTCGCCGCGGCGGCTTTCCGCAAAGGATCAAAGCTGGCCAGAGCCATTAGCAAATCTTATGGATAGCCGATGGTCCGCCCGCATCTGCCGCTCAATGCGCTCCGCGCCTTCGAGGCCTCCGCCCGGCACCTCAGCTTCACCCGCGCCGCGATCGAGCTGTGCGTGACGCAGGCCGCGATCAGCCATCAGGTGAAGGGGCTCGAGGAGCGGCTCGGCGTGCAGCTCTTCCGTCGCCTACCCCGCGGGCTGGCGCTCACCGACGAGGGGCTCGCGCTGGTCCCCACGCTCGCCGACAGCTTCGATCGCATCGCCGAGCTGGTCGAGGGGATCGCCGAAGGCATCGCCGCGCAATTGCTCTCGGTAGCCGCGGTGGGCACCTTCGCCTCGGGCTGGCTGCTTCCCCGCCTTCCCGCCTTCCGCGCCCAGCACCCGCGTATCGACCTCAGGCTGTTCACCAACAACAACCGCGTCGATCTCGCCGGCGAAGGCCTCGATTACGCGATCCGCTTCGGCGACGGCGCGTGGCACGGCACCGACGCGATCCCGCTGATGGAAGCGCCGCTCACTCCGCTCTGCACGCCTGCGCTCGCCCGCGGGCTGAAGGAGCCCCGCGATCTGCTCGCCCAGACCCTGCTCCGCTCGTACCGTGCCGACGAATGGCCGCGCTGGTTCGCCGCCGCCGGCATCCCCGCCCCCACGCTGCGCGGCACTGTCTTCGACAGTTCGCTCGCCATGGCCGAAGCCGCCGCGCAAGGTCTCGGCATCGCGCTGGCCCCGCCCGCAATGCTCCCCCGCTTCCTCGAAAGCCGCACGCTCGTCCGCCCCTTCGAGGCCGAGGTCGTCACGGGGCGCTACTGGCTCACCTGGCTCAAGTCGCGCACCCCCGGCCCGGCGATGCTGGCATTCCGCGACTGGCTGCTGGAGGAGATCTAGCGCAAGCCGGCCGCGACGCTCTCGCAGCTCGCCTGCTCGGGCCCGCTGCCGGGATTGGTCTCGTTAACCGTCACCGCCGCGATCTGCTGGCGCAGATAGGGAAACCATTCGGGCGAGCGATAGATGCGCACGGTGTAGCCGCCGTCGCCCACGGCCCAGCCCCAACGCGTCACGCGGCAGATCGTGGTCACGTCGATCCGGCGGCTGTCGAGCGGCGGCGCGACAGCGTCGCCGACCATGAAGGCCAGCGCGAGCAAGCCAATGGTCGCCAGCGCCAGCGACGGGACCAGCGGAAGATAGACGGCAATTCCTACCGATATGCGGAGCCACACCGGTGGAATCGCCCATGCCGCCGCGGCCAGCACCCAATAGGCACCCAGTGCAGCGAGGCAGAGCACGAAATTCGCTTCGGCCGAGCTCGTCTCCACGCCCGCGGCCATCGCGCCCGCCGCCACGGCCAAGAACCCGCCCGCGAACGCGGCGCACTTCCGCAGCGCAGCGCTGCCCCGCTCGCGCGATCGCCAGACCAACACCGCGCCGAAAAGCGGCAGGCCCGGCAAAGCTGCCCACGCGACATAGAAGGCGACCGGGTTCAGCATGCCGCCGCCTCGAGCCCCGCGCGCGGCGTCACCGCCCGCTCGCGCGTCACGCGCGCCAGGACTGCCTCGAGCAGCGGCGTCATCAGGTCGAGCCGCTTCGCCTTGATCGCGAGATCCCAGAGCGGCTCGAGCTTCTTCCAGCCGGCGGCGTAGAAGAAGTGCTTGGCCTGGTGCTTCGCGCTTTCATGGCTCCGCGCGCCCGCCCAGATGTTTCCCCAGCGATAGAAATCGCGATACGCGCGCCAATATCCCGCCTCGAGTGCCTCGGGAGCGAGCCGCGCCGGCCGGTAGACCACGTGCCGCGTATCGTAGCGATCCCAGTCGCTGCTCGTGATCCGTCCCTGCGCCGTGAGCGCCGCGTGCAGCCGCGTTCCCGGATAGGGCGTCTGGATATGGAAGGTCGCCGTGGTGATGCCGTGCTCGACTACCCAAGCCACTGTTCGGTCGAACACGTCGGGCCGGTCCTCGTCCATCCCGAACACGAACGACCCGTTGATCATGATGCCGAGATCGGAGAGCCGCCGCGCCACCGCGGCATAATCGCGCGCGAGGTTCTGCTTCTTGTTGCAGCCAAGCAGGTTGGCCGGATCGAAGGTCTCGTAGCCGACGAACAGGCTCCTGAGCCCCGCTTCGGCCGCTCGTTCGATCAGGTTCCCGCACAGCACGCTGTCCACCGTCGCAGCGCCCTGGAACAGCCGCCCCATGCCCTTCATTCCGGCGAACAGCCCCCTCCGCGAAGCGCCGGTCGCCGAGCAGATGGTCGTCGAGGAAATAGAGGTGGCGTCCCGGGAGGCGTTCGATTTCGGCCAGCGCCTCGTCGACGCGCTGGGCGTAGAAGGATTTACCCCCCGCGAAGAAGGCGTCCTTGTAGCAGAAGTCGCAATGCTGCGGGCAGCCGCGCGTCACCACGATCGAATTGGGCACCAGATAGCGCCCGCGCTTGATCAGGTCGCGCCGCACGGGCGGGATACCATGGATCGTCCGTCCGCCGGCCGAAACGTAGCGCGGACGCGGGCAGCCCGCGCGCAGATCGGCGAGGAATAGCGGGAAGGTCTGCTCGCCCGGCCCGACGAAGATCGTGTCGGCATGCGCCGCCGCCTCGTCGGGCAACGACGTGACGTGCAGCCCGCCCAGCGCGACATGGCACCCGCGCGCGCGATAGAGGCCCGCCAGCGCATAGGCGCGATAGGCGTTGGTGATATAGACCTGGATCACCACGAGGTCCGGGCAATCGTCGGTGCGCAGCCGCTCGACATGGTCATCGACCAGCTCGACTTCGTCATCAGGCGAGAGGAAGGCCGCGAGCGTCGCGAGGCCCAAGGGCGGGAATAGCGAATATTTGATCGGCCGCCAGAACGGGCTCTTCGCCTCGGTCAGCGCCGGCAGGATCATCTTGACCTTCATCGCGCGGATCTCCCGAACCAGTCGGGAGCGGGCTAGGCGCGGAGGGCTGCGCGCGGCATGAGCAAAAGCTGATTTCGGCGTGAAATCGGCGGCTCAGCCCATCGCCACTGCGTCCACGGCGTTCTCGCGCTTCTCGGGGCGGATGTAGATCGAGCTGATCCGGTCGTCCTCGGCCTTGAGCAGCCCTTCGAGCCGCTCGATCAGGTCCTCCGCCTCGCCCATCGGCAGGCTGTCGGCGAAGTCCGCGCTGATCGCGGCGAAGATGCGGTCGGGCGCGGTGTGGATCGTGCGGACGTGGTT